>CAIQHW010000119.1 GCA_903871715.1 uncultured bacterium | reverse complement strand
TTTTTGCTGCTTCAGTTTTTTCATTTTTTGCAAATGCGCAGAACCTTGGTAGAATAACGGGTTCGCTTCAATACAACCAAAATTTTTATCAACGTGATACTGTTATTGGCGCTAAAGGTGGCGTATACGATAAGCAATTAAGTGGTGGCGAAGGCTGGCTGAATTTGAATTACAGCAACAATGAAATGGGTTTAAGCAGCCAATTACGATTAGACATTTTCAACAATTCAATTTTACACAATCCTAATTCGCCAACCCCTGAAACTTTTCAAGGAATTGGCTTTTGGAATGTGAGTAAACAGTTTGAAAACTTAACTGTAACAGGCGGTTATTTTTACGACCAATTTGGCTCTGGCATAGTATTTCGAGCTTATGAAGACAGAGGCTTGGGTATTGATAATGCGATGTATGGTTTGCAATTGAAGTATAAAATGTTTGGCGACAAAATTTATTTAAAAGCATTTACAGGCAAGCAAAAAAATTTATTAAGCACCTACGAACCAATTGTAAAAGGCATTAATGCTGAATCATTTTTTGATGTAAAAGGCAAAGTGCAATTTTCGCCTGGCGCATCCGTTGTGAACCGAACTTTGGATGAAGACAATATGAATTTGATTGTAAACACGATCAACACTTACAGTTATGACCAACGCTTTATTCCCAAATACAATGCTTATGCTTACTCACTTTACAACACTACCAACTTTAGCAATTTTAGTTGGTATGCCGAATATGCTGGCAAAACCAGCGAAGCCATAAAAGATTACAATGGCAACTTAATTAACAAGCCTGGCTCTGTTATTTTTTCAACTTTAAATTATTCGATAAAAGGCTTTGGTGCAACAGTTCAATACAAGCACACCGACTATTTTAAATTCAGAATTGACCCGAATGAAAATGAAGTGTTGTTGAAAGGCATGGTAAGTTTTCAGCCGCCTATTTCGCAACAAAATTCATTGCGATTATTATCGCGTTATATGCCTGCAACGCAGGAATTGGGCGAGCAAGCGGCCGAAGCTGATGTGTTTTGGAATCCTGCAAAAGGTTATAAATTAAGAGGCAATTATACGCACATTGATGACAACCATGGTGGCTTTTTATATCAAGAAGGTTATGGTGATATTGAAATTAAGAAGCTTCGCAAATCTACTATTGACTTGGGTTTGCAAGCCGTTAATTATAATTTAGCTGTCTATCAAGGACATCCAGGCAGACCGATTGTAAATACCCTTGTTCCGTTTGCAGAATTTAGTCATAAAATTTCCGACACAAAATCTATTCGTACCGAGTTGCAATATATGTTTTGTAATGAAGATTATGGCTCGTGGGCTTATGCATTAGTTGAATACAGCATTGCTCCTCATTATTCATTTGCTATAAGTGATATGTACAACACTGTAAAAAGTAATGATGATCCACATACACAAGCGCATTATTACAATTTCTTCGCCAGTTATACCGAACACAGCAGCCGATTTACAGTGGCTTATGTAAAACAAGTGGCAGGCGTAGTTTGTACAGGTGGTGTATGCCGCCAAGAACCTGCCTTTAGTGGTATAAAAATGAGTATCAGTACAGTATTTTAATTTTTTGAAAAAATATTTTTTACGATGAAAAAAGGTTTTGGCTTAATCGTGTTAGCAGCAATTATTGTATTAAATGGATGCAAAGAAATTGGTCCACCAATTGTTTTGAAAGCACCGCCGATTGTAAAAGGCTCGAAGCAAAGTGGGTTAATTGCCGATTCCAATTATATCGAAACCAGCATACCCACAGCCGATGCAAAACGTGTGATGATGGAAGAATTTTCAGGGCAAAATTGCCCCAACTGCCCAATGGGACATATTGCAGTTGACCAAATTATTGCAGCAAATTCAGGAAAAATTTCAGCAGCAACATTACATTCTGCTTTTTTTGCACCACAAAGCGACCCAATTGCACCAGTTGATTTTAGAACAACTTTTGCAACAGACATTATCAATACCTACGGTGCTGGTGCCGTAGGCATTCCATGTGCCATGATAGATAGAGTGTTTGTTGGTGGAACAACAAATAGCACAGCTATACTTACACCTTCTACTTGGTCGAGTTTTGTTGCTACCGAATTAGCCAAAACATCTTACGTAAATATAGTGTTGAATAGTAGCTGGGATGCCTCAGCTAGTCAGGATTCTGTAACTGTTGCATTACACTTCACTTCAGCCTCAACCGCCGATTCTTTAAATTTAAGTTTGATGATTACCGAAGATAATATTGTGGCTGGACAAGATTCTATGGGGATTACTTTACCAAATCACAGGCACAATCATATTTTGCGAACGATGATTACACCATCAACAGGCATAAAAATTACACCTAGCAAAGTGGCTGGCAGAGTAGTTTTATACAAATTTCGCTCTACAGTTATTGACATTACAAAATGGAATTTGAGCAATTTAAAAGTAATTGCTTTTGTTCATAAACAAAACAGTGGCGTTTATGATATTATGCAAGTAGCTGAATCAAAAGTGCAATAAAAAAAGGAGCGTTTCTTTCGAAACA
>CAIQHW010000118.1 GCA_903871715.1 uncultured bacterium | reverse complement strand
TTTCCCTACCCTCTTTAATATTAGCAGACTGATTATCTTCGAAAGGAATGCCGGCATGACATAAAAAAGTTACGATATTCTTATTGACTTCATCATTCATTTGTTTGAATGCGTTTATCCAAAATAATTCAGTTTTGATAGATTTCATCACGGTTTCAGCCCTTTTGGGGTCGTCCCAAAAATTGGGAGCAAGCGTTAAAGCCTCTTCCTGCCTGTGTTTTTCAATTCGGTTATCTATGTCAAAGAAACCGCTTTAAAGCAGCGGAACGCTCCCGAATGGATTTCAAATTATCAGTAGTCATTTATTTTTTTTGAGGCGCAAAGGTAGCACAAATAAAAAAGCCACCCGATTTGCAGATGGCTTTTTGTTGTAAAAAACGGAAGAAATTTATTCGTTACTGTTTTACAACTCGTGTTATAAAGCCTTTACCAGTTTGTGTTTCATCCATTTCAACAAAATAAATGCCGTAGCTTAAATGGTTCATGTCAATTTTTGAAGAAGCCGAAATGTTTTTCTTTTCCAACACATTTCCTTTCAAATCGTAAACTACAACAGTGTAATCTTTATTTTCTTTCAATTTAATATTCAAGTGGCTAACCACCGGAATTGGATACAAATTTACATTTGCTTCCATTTCCTCAATTTCATTTATTCCGCTTGATGTAGGTGAATAAAGTGTAGCTCCTGAAGCCACTGTGGCTTGTCCGCCGTTAGGTCCAACATTGGTGTTGGTATAATTGCCATACAATTTTGGACCAATAAAATAAGGATAAATAGGCTTCAAAGCCGCATCAACAGTAGTAAAATAAGCATAAGTACCATTTGGATATTCTGGAGTAACAACTTGTCTGCCATTGAATTGGTCAAGTGTTCCATGATTAGCTACATAAACCCAATCTTCAATAAAACAGCCAGCCACATAATAAATTCCATTTTGATAAAGCTGGGTTACAGGTGGTCCACCATTTGCACGAGTAGAAACAGTAGTATCCACATAACTGGTGGTGTTGCGAATTATACCACCTGTGCCATTTGCATTTTTATAACCATACGGACCATAAATTGGATAACCGTCCCAAGCGTAACCCACAATGGGTGAGTGTTGGGTCGAATCCCAATTGTGCACTTTTAAATCATCAAAATGATGATGATACATATTGGTTGGTGTGCTATGCCCATTGCTGGCATCCATATCCATGCCTTCAAAATAATAAGCCAATCTGTTCCAAACACCAGCACTGTTATACGATTGCGCATCACCTGCAGTAAATGCCACCGAGCCATCAATCAACACGCCACTCTGCCCACCCTGCGGTCCTGTTGGGTTTGAAGCCGCAGATTGCACACGAGGCAATACCCAAATGGCCTTCAAATCTTTTGCATTATTGTGTGACACACCATCTTGATAATAATTAGGCACACCACTGGTTTTTACATACACATCGGATGTGGTGTAATACACCTTTTCTACATCGGTTAAAATACCTTTATACATATTGTTGGTAGTGTTAAACCACCAATTTGTAATCATCGGGTCGGTAACTTGTGCCTTTGCAAATGCAGCACTGAAGCCTAATAGAATAAGTAATACCAGTTTAAGTTTCATAAAAATTGTTGTTGAAAAAGTTTAAAATTGGTTGTTATAAAGTTAGATGTTGTTTCAAAAAAAATCCTTCGTTTTGTTTTAAAATATTTTTTTGGAGTCGATTTTTTTTCAAAAAATAATCACCTTTTTGGATAAGAAAATCGAGTGTCGTACAAAAACTCTTTATCGCTTAATGTCATTAAAAAGCTGATTAAATTTTCCTTTTCATCGGTGTTGAAATAAATTTTTCTGTTCAATAAAATAGGACTCAAAGTTTTGTTGTGTTCCAAGCCCATGCTATAAAAATTCAACACTTGATTCAAGTTTTTAAATCTACCATCGTGCATGTAAGGTGCGCTGTATTGCACATTACGAAGCGTAGGCACTTTAAATTTCAACGAATCATTTTTGTCTTTTGTAATTTTCATTCTCCCCATATCATTAAGCTCGGCATCCACAGGCAGTCCATTGTTTTCAAACATTCCATTCGTAAACAACGGCTCGGTATGGCAGGCTTCGCAATTTTTTTTAAACAACTTATAGCCGCTTAATTCATTGTCAGAAAATTTTTCTTCGCCACGTTTCACCTTATCATATTTCGAATTGGCACTTACCAAAGTAAGCATAAATTGAGCAATAGCCTGTAATACATGCTGCCCCGTGATAGTTGAATCATTAAATGCTGCGTAAAAGTTTTCACGATAAAATTTTTGGTGTTGCAATTTTTTAACCACATTTTCTATCGTTTCATCCATCTCCAATTTATTTGAAATTGGAGCCAATGCTTGCATATCTAAATGGTTGATGGCGCCATCCCACATCAACGATTTTGCCCAAGCCAAATTCATCAACGAAGGAGAGTTTCTGTTGCCAACTTTTCCTGCAATGCCATGACTCAATGCATGGTCAACATGGGTAAATGCTGTGTATTGCGAATGACAACTGTTGCAACTAATGGTGCTATCGTGCGATAAAATAGGGTCGTAAAACAACACTCTGCCCAATAAAATTTTACGTTCATCTAAAGGATTTTTTTTGAAATCATACACAGGCTTTGGAAAACCTTTTGTAACAAAAAAATCGGGTTTCTTTTTTTCAAATGAAGAAAAAGTAACACAAAAAATTAGCATCACAAATACACCAAAAATTATTTTTTGCAAATTTTTCATTCAGCAATAGAAAACATTTTTGAAAAATTATCTGCCAGTTTCATCGCTTCAAACCCTGGTTCAACAATGTTGTTGTTCGTTCGCAAATCAACACTGTTCAATATTTCAGCCAAATTAATATTGATGTTCAACTTGTTTTCCTCAGAAATAATTATTGGATTTTTTAATCGCAAATAAATTTTTCGGATTGAATTATTGGGATGCTGATAGCCACCAATGTGAAATTCAAATGCGTGATGAATGCTTTTGCAAATGGGTGAATGACCTTCTAATTTGAAATTAATGTAGCCCGAATTCCATGTCCAATACATGCCGTTTGTAGGGTCTAAATCGCCACCCATTGAGCCTTTGGTGTTTTCAATACTATCTACACCAACAAAAAAATCTACCGAAGAAATTTTTTTCAGCGACAAATTTTTTAAGTCAATTTTCAATGATTCTACATTTTCAGCATTGAGCAAATGATAATTTTCATCCACAAATTTCTCTTTCGATTCTTCATCATTCAAAACAATTTTGCCCACATACATTTTAAATGTGGTGATAAAAAAAGAATCCTTCGAATTGATGGAATAGGCTTTGCTATTGAGTTGTAACGAAATATTATTTACAACCGGCTGAAAATTTATTTGCAAATTATTCTCCGTTGAATTGTTGCCAAACAAATTCAAAATTGCAAGCCAAGAAAAAATAAAAATTTTCAAACTCATTGTTTTATTGAATACTGTTAACCGAAAACTGTGTACTTGAATTTACGGATGTGTCGGTGGTAGCTGATTTTGCCCGCCATGAATGCGATGCAACACTTCGTGAATAATGTCATCAAAATGTTTTTTCTGTTCTTCGTTGCACAATTTTCTTACCGCTTCAAAATGATGAAAGGTAATTAAATCTCTTGCTTTTTGATTTTGTCCAATTTCATTAGCCAAAGCTGTAACCTTTTGTTCATCAGGATTTTCGTTATTAAGCAAATCAAAATAATCGTGGTGCAAATCACGGCTTTCTTCTTCCATCGAATCCATAGCTTCATGATGTTGATTGCGTAAAATTTCAAAATCGGCTTTTTGTTTTTCGGTAAATTTTAATTCACGACATAAAAATTCGCCCGGATTTTCGCCGCCTTGCATGGGTGGTGGCATTTGCTCAAACCTTTCGTGGTGGCTAATTTGGAGTTTATGACTAATAAATACGAAAGCCAAAATCAGCAAGTTTAAAACAATTAAACCAGCCACCGAAAGTTTCCAAAATTTGATATTGCTATCGTTTTGCATTGCTTAATAATTATACGAAATTACCATTCCCATTTCCTTTGCCATATTTTCTACGGCTAAATTATTCGTTGGTTGTGTATGTTGTTGATTAATATACCACAACACCGAAACATTGATGAATACTAATATTACAGCCGCAGCTGTCCATTTTATTTTTGTTTCAAAAAAATAATTTGGGGGTTGCGTATTAATGCGTTGCTGAATAGATTTCCACGAAATATTTTTTGCTTCGGCGGTTTTTATTCCGTCAACACTTTCTAATATTTCATCTATCCATTTTTCCTTTTGCATATTCTATTAGATGTTGTTTTTAAAAATATCCTTCGATTGGGTTCAATAATTTTTATCAAAATAATCACCCAATATTTTTCTTAAATTTTCTTTGGCCCTTGAAAGTATTGATTCTACTGCTCCTTCGGCACATTGCATCACTTTCGAAATTTCTTGTTGACTTAATCCTTCCACATATTTTAACACAAAACAAGTTTTTTGTCGCTCGTTTAATTGTTCAAGGGCTGCAAATAAAATGGCTGATTTTTCTTTTTGTTCCAATGCAATTCCTGGATGAAAAAAGTTTTTGGGATGCACAATTGGCTCGTTGGTTTCTTCTTTAAATAAATTTACAACAATACCAAATCGCTTATTGCGCTTGCCTTTTCGAATAAAATCTAACGATTTATTGATTGTAATTCTATAAATCCAAGTGGAAAGTGTTGCATCGTTTTTAAAGTTTTTTATCGAACGAAAAACTTCGATAAAAACTTCTTGTGCAATTTCTTCAGAATCATGTTCATTTTGTAAAATGCCAATGGCAGTGTTGAAAATTTTATTTTTGTACAAATCAACCAACTCGGCAAATGCTTGCTGATTGCCTTGTTGAAGACTTTGTATGAATTCAATTTCGTTCAATGAAGGCATATAGAATGAAAAGACAAATTAAATTCTACAAAGTTTAATCACCAACTTTTGAAAAGAAATGTTGCGGTAAATTTTTGTTGAAAAATTATTTTTCGTGGCAATTATCTGCCTCTTGGTGCTGGTCGTTTTTCTGTGCCTTGCACTTCGATGCGAATCATGCGACCTTTGAAATCGAAGCCATTCAACTGTTTCAACACTGCATCCACAGCTTTAGGTTCTACTTCTAAAAATGAATAAACGCCTTTTAATTCAATTCTGCCAATGGAATATTTTTTTATTCGGCTACGGTCGCAAACTAAACCCAACAATTTTCCTTTGTCTAATCCATCGGCTTTGCCCAAGTTGATAAATAATTTTGTGCCTGTAGATGCTGATTCATGGCGGCTTCTATCGCCACCTCTGTCGCCACGTTCTCTATCGCCGCTGCGGAAATTATCCTCTCGTTCAAACCGTTTTGGTCTAAAATCTTCTCGTTTTTCAGCTTGATTTAAATCGGGTGCGCCGCGATAATAATCGAGCAAATGATTAAATTCTAAATAAGCAAATCGTGTGATAATTTCTTCTTTGGATAAATCTTTTAACTCTTCAACCACTGCAGGAATCATGCTTTGCAGCGCATCATCGGCTGTGTCTACTTCGCGAAGGCGATGTACTAAATGCAATACTTTTCGTTCACAAACTTCTTCGCCACTTGGAATTTTGATGCGTTCAAACTTTACCTGAATGCTCTTTTCAATTTGCTTGATTTTAAAGGCTTCTTTCATCGTTACTAATGCGATGGAAGTGCCCAATTTGCCTGCTCTGGCGGTTCTTCCGCTGCGATGCGTATAAAACTCCATTTCATCTGGCAAGTTTAAATGCAACACATGGGTGATGTTATCTACATCAATGCCTCGGGCTGCAACATCAGTAGCCACAAGTATTTGCAAGGCTTTGTTGCGAAAACTGCGCATCACTTTATCGCGTTGTTGTTGTGATAAATCGCCATGTAAAGCATCAGCATTGTAGCCATCTTGAATTAATTTTTCGGCAACACTTTGTGTATCGGCTTTTGTTCTACAAAATACCAAACCGAAAATATCTAAGTTGTAATCAATGATTCTTTTTAAAGCTGCATATCGCTCTCTTTCAGCCACCACAGCGAATTGATGCGTGATGTTGACGTTGGAAAAATTTTCTTTGCTCACACTCAATTCCATCGGTTTGTTCATATATTTTGAAGCGATGCGTCGAATTTCGGCAGGCATGGTGGCAGAAAATAACCACACATTTTTTTCAGCAGGTGTATCTTTTAAAATGGTTTTGATGTCTTCTTCAAAACCCATGTTTAGCATTTCATCAGCTTCATCCAACACTGCAAACTTTAAGTTGACAATGTTTACTGCTTTGCGCTCCATCAAGTCCATCAAGCGTCCTGGGGTGGCTACCACAATTTGTGCGCCTCGTTTTAGTTGGCGAATTTGGTCGCTAATACTTGCGCCACCATACACTGCTACGATGTTTAAATTTTTTACGCCTTGCGAAAATTTTACCAAATCGTTCATGATTTGAACACACAATTCACGAGTGGGTGCCAACACCAAAGCTTGTGTGCTGCTGCTTTGCGCATCGCAAAGTTCAATCAATGGCAAACCAAATGCAGCAGTTTTTCCAGTGCCAGTTTGCGCCATTGCCAGCAAATCTTTTTGCTCTTTTATTAAAAATGGAATTGTTTTTTGTTGAATGGGTGTGGGCATTACAAAGCCCATTTGTGTAAGATTTTTAACCAATGCGGCTGAAAGCCCCAACTGTTCGAATGTTTGCATGAAAATGAAAAATTTGTGAAATAAAAATATTGACGGTTTGAAAAAGGAAGAAAGATTGGAAATGAATAATCAAACTCGACAAAAAGCCTGCTTCATTTTTCGGAAACGCCGCAAAGATAGCAAAAAATAAGGATTATTTTTGGGAAAAGGGAAGTTTACTTCAATCGTAAAAAAATCAACTGCCCTGTTTCAAATCATAAATCTTCTGAATTTTTTTGATTTGCTCTTTCATGTTTAATTCTAAATCTTTCAGCAAGCCATTGTGCAAATCAAATACCCAACCATGCACTTCGGGACTATTATTATGATACCACGATTTTTGCACATGTGCCGTTTTAATCACATTCACACACTGCTCTTGCACATTCAATTCCACCAATCTATCGTAGCGTTTTTTTTCATCTGCAATCGCATCCAATTCATCTTGATGTAAGCGATAAACATCACGGATATTCCTCAGCCAAGCATTTAACTCACCCATATCTTGCGAAGTCATTGCAGCTTGAATGCCGCCACAGCCGTAGTGTCCACACACAATGATATGTTTTACTTTTAAATATTCTACAGCATATTGAATCACTGCATTCACATTATGATCAATGCCATTCACCACATTTGCCACATTACGATGTACAAAAACTTCGCCTGGCTCCAAACCCATAATTTCATTAGCTGGCACACGACTATCGCTGCAACCGATGTATAAAAATTCAGGTCGTTGGTCGCTGGCTAATTTGTCGAAAAAATGTTCGTCTTTTTTCAATTGCGCTTCCACCCAGCGTTTGTTATTATCGAATATTTCTTTGTAAGGATGCATTTTCTAAATTTAAATTGTAAAGTTGAAAATTACTTTTCAGCATTTCGATACATGCTTTCTACACAAAGTTTGCAATGTTCTAAAATCACTTTGCGTTTTAGTTTTAGAGTTGGTGTTAATTCGCCACCAATTACTGACCAATCAATGGGC
>CAIQHW010000117.1 GCA_903871715.1 uncultured bacterium | reverse complement strand
CTTCGTGAGCAAATGGGACGCAGAGGTTTTGATAGTGTGAACCAAAAATTTGGTTACGAAAGATTGGTAGAAGATGTGCGCCAATTGTATCATCAATTACTCAACAAGTAAAGTTCATATTCTACGATTTTTTACTTAGCAGCACTGCTGTTTCCTCTTATTTTCTAAGCATTTTAGTAAATTATTTTTGCGTAAATGCGTAGCTATTTTACGCCTTTTCGTGCAACGTTTTTTCATCTTTTTTGCTAAACATTTGTAGTGTTCTTTTTATGACCCAATCGTAAAAAGTTCGGAACAAAAAACACTACACCCAAAATGAAAGCACTATTCAATAACCCATTGCGTCAAGCAATTAAAGTAACAACTATTTTGTTGCTTCAATTAGTAGTGGTGGTTTACATCACCAAAGCAGCCAATCAGGCAGCGGGTTTCAGCCATGCACTTATTATCAACAACGGAAATGTTTACGCTTGGGGAAACAACGACCACGGTCAATTGGGCAATGGCACAAAAACAAATTCTACTTCACCAGTTCAAGTAAAAAATCTCAACAACATTATTGCAGTAGCCGCAGGCGATTATTTTTCAGCAGCATTAAGTGCTGATGGGAAAGTTTTTACTTGGGGCACAAATGCTTCGGGTCAATTGGGAGTGGATGATGTATTTGAATCAACTTTACCAATTGAAGTTGAAAACCTAAAAAACATCAAAACCCTTGCTGCTGGAGGCGACCATGTGTTGGTTGTGAACACAAAAGGAAATGTTTTTGCTTGGGGCGGAAATGATAACGGAGAAATTGGAAACAACACTTTAGAGAATCAATACAAACCAATTGAGGTAGAAGGTTTGGAAAAAATCACCAATGTTTTTTGTGGATTAGGAAATTCCTTTGCCATTGATGCCAAAGGAAATGTATTTGCCTGGGGCAACAACGAAAAATTTCAATTAGGAATTGGCAATAATAAAAATCAAGCGCAACCATTGATGGTAGCGGCTTTGAAAAATATTTTTCAAATTGCTGCTGGAAAATTTCACACCATTGCATTGGATAGCAAGGGAAATGTGTTTGCATTTGGCAGCAATGAAAAAGGGCAATTAGGCACTAATGATTTAACAGTTCACACCACTCCGTTTTTAGT
Source organism: uncultured bacterium (assembly GCA_903871715.1). Taxonomy (GTDB): domain Bacteria; phylum Bacteroidota; class Bacteroidia; order Chitinophagales; family CAIODY01; genus CAIODY01. The sequence goes on along the minus strand of CAIQHW010000117.1, from coordinate 1,481 downwards.
TTCAGAATTATCCAACATACGCAACATCTCTTCCGGAGCGGAACACAGCTTGGCTGTGAATGGCGATGGACAATTATTTGTGTGGGGCAATAATGACCAATATCAATGTGGTTTGTTGAGCAACATCATTTCAAAACCATTATTAATCAACGAATCAAGCAATTTTTTAAACATTGCTTGTGGCAACAGTTTTAATTTAGTAACAAAAGCAAATGGCAATGTGTATGTGTGGGGAAGCAATGTGGACGGGCAGTTGGCGACTTCTTATGCTGGTGTAAAAAATTCGATTGTTACTGTTCGCAATTTAAAATTGAATCAAACAATTGTGGCTTCATCAAAATTAATGCACAGTTTAAATGTAACTGCCGATGGAAAAATTATTGCCGCAGGTAGCAATGAATATGGGCAATTGGGCGAAGGCGATAACAATAATAGTAACATTAGCGATTTAAAAAACATCATCGGCGCAGCCACAGGTTCCTATCATTCAGTTGCTTTAACTGGGAGCGGAAAAGTTTATGCTTGGGGAGTAAATGGTTATGGTCAAGTAGACGATACCGATGCACTGCAAGTAAATCATCCTATCTTAATCGAAAATTTAAACAACGTGAAAGCTGTTGCTGCTGGTGCTTTTCACACTTTAGCTTTGTGTGCTGATGGAACTGTGTGGGCTTGGGGCAGCAATAAATATGGGCAATTAGGAACAGGAAATAATCGCAACAGCCGCAAACCCTTGCAAATAAAAGGTTTGAAGGATGTAGTGAAAATTGTGGCTGGTGAAAAACACAGCATGGCAATTACTTCGGATGGCAATGTATATGTGTGGGGGGCCAATGATGTAGCGCAATTGGGCGTTGGCAGAATTCAAAATGCATTAGTTCCTAAAAAAATGGAAATTTCATCAGTGATTGATATTGCTTGCGAGTTTAATCACAGTGTGGCTTTAACGGCTGATGGCAATGTTTATGCTTGGGGATACAACGACCAAGGTCAGGTTGGCGATGGCACGATTACCAACAAATTTTATCCCACAATTATTAGCGGTGTTGAAAATGTAAAAGCTGTAGCTGCAGGGGCTAATCACACTTTGGCGTTGTTTGGCGATGGCACAGTGGCGGCTTGGGGCAACAACTCAAAAGGACAATTTGGTGGCAATTTTTCTAACAAAGGTTCTAAAATTCCTGTTAAGGAAATGGATTACAGTGGCATTACGTCAATTGGTAGTGGTTATAATTTAAGTTTGTTTACCAATGCAAAAGGTGCTGTGAGTAGTGTTGGTGATGGTGCTGCAAAAAACAGCAGCTCTACTGCGAGTTTGATGATTCAATAATTTACGCTGCAAATTTTTTGAAAATCACCGAAGCATTGTGACCACCAAATCCGAAAGTGTTGCTCAAGGCTGCATTTACAGTACGTTTTTGAGCTTTACCAAATGTAAAGTTCAAGCGACTATCGAATTGTGGGTCGTCAGTAAAGTGATT
>CAIQHW010000116.1 GCA_903871715.1 uncultured bacterium | reverse complement strand
CAAACATTAGTTTTTCAAATCAAGTTTTGTGGTAAAAGTCCCGCCCTTCGGGTAGCTGCAAAACGTTGGCGGCAACTATTATGAACGACCAGACGACACAAAAATGTTAGACGACAGACGACAACAATTTTATTGCGGACAACTTGACGGCAGACGAAATAAATCAATCAATATTTTCAATAACTAAAACAAAAATCAAACAAAATGAAAAGACTATTTCTATTTATCGCAATCGCATGTTTTGCATCATTTGCAAAAGCACAAGGCACAACACAAGAGGAATACAACTATGTTTCTAAAGGTTACAAGATTCAAGTAGAAAGCGGACTTGACATGAAAAAGGGTTATAAAATTGTTGAAACGGAAAGAATGTTAGACGATGTTCAGGTAAAGTTTTTATTTAGAGAAAGCGACCAAACGCTTGCTGCAACAATCATTGTTTGGCATGCAAAATTCTTTAACAAAGACTATTACGTTTGCCTTCCAAATTCAAAAGCATCAAAAGAATTGTGGCAAAGTTTTTATATTTCAATGAATGAACTTGGTGGAGCAGCAGTTGAGATTTTTCATGGCACCGTTTGCCTGTTAACAAATTGTTCTGGTTTTTATAGTAGGATTCTATTTTTCGGCTTCCGTAAAAACAGCATCTTGCAATTTTTGATTCACTTTATAATTGCTGAAATTTAAAGTGATGAACCCAGAAGTTCTACTATTGTAACTTTTATTGGTGCTGCTTTTTGAATTAATATCTACTGCCAATGCTTTAGGAATTTTGAATTTAGCAATGTCCACCGTAAATAAAATTTTACTGGGCAGCGTATTATTTTCTTCGTAAGTATTATCCATTTGAATAGTACCATTACTTTTTGTGGTTAGCTGCGAACGCATAACCAGAGCAGTTTTAGCATCAATCCAAAACTTACCCAAAATCATATCACCATCTTTATTCGGAATTACATTCACTACTTTACAAACACAATTTCCAATTTTTTCTTCGCCACTTATCAATGCTGTGTAAGAATTTGTATCAGCCAAAAGTGTAAGTGCATAAGCCGGATTTTCCTTTGGTAAAAACACAATGCCATGCGTTCTTACACGAAATTTGTTAGGCTTTTTAAAAAAAACTTTTCCTTTTATAGTTTGAATATTTACCGATGGAATATTGAAATCCATTTTTAAATCGGCGGAATAATCTTGTACGCTGTTAAATTTTTTATTCACCGCAGCAATTAATTGCTTTGGATTTTGCGCCATTAATTGCACAGAAAAGATCATCAAAACAAATGTGCTGAAAAATATTTTTTGTTTCATCAGTTAACTTTGAATATCTTTATTATTGAAGTGATACAACGAAATCCCTAAAAATACAGCAATGTGAAAAACCAGCACTGATAAGGATTCTATGATTTGTTTTTTATCCAATGGATTATCAAAAAGGTTTCGCCAGATAATCATGTGTGTGGTAAATAAAAATGGTTTGATGTAATCAAAAATGGGTACTTCGATAGTGCCAATGATAGTGAACACTATGATGACCGACATGCTGATAATAATAGGTCCAATCGAATTATCAGTGAAACATGAAAGCATCATCGAGAAAGAAGAAATCACCACCAAACTCACAATTGCAATTAAAAAAGCAAACATAAATCGCCACAACACATCTGTAGAACGAAGAACAATTAATGATTCGCTTTTGATAACAATAATATCACCATCGCCAAACATTAAACGGCTTAAACCCAATGCCAGCAAGCCCAACCAAGCTACTAAACAAACTGTATAAATTGTACCAGCAAAAT
>CAIQHW010000115.1 GCA_903871715.1 uncultured bacterium | reverse complement strand
TTGATGATTTGTTACATCCAAGTCTTTGCACAGCAAAAAGCAATGTTGATAAAAGATGAATATAACCACAAAAGCTATATGTTAAAAGAAAATTCGATGGTAGTAGTTTATCTAAAAAACCATTTCATCATCAAAGGAAAACTGTTTGTAAAAAACGATTCAATGATAAATGTTGATGATACTGCAATTCATATTTCTTCCATCAATTTTTTAAAAACGCATGCTTACGATGAAGCCAAAGTGTGGATTGGTGGCGGACTCTCAGCCCTTGGCGTTGGTTTCACTGGTTTATCGTTGGTATATTTTAATGCCAGCACCAATACAGTAGTGAACAATTGCAACAATAATATTTCTTATTGTTTTTTAGCAAGTGCAAGCCTTTTAGTTGGCTGTGCAAGCGGACTTACAGGCTCTTCAATACTTTTTTCACAACTGTTTAATCAAAAGAAATTCGATTTACAAAGCCAATACCATGCCGAAATAATTACGATAATGGATAGAAATAATATGGGACATCGCCCACAAAACAGGCTACATTAATTCATGCGAAAAGGTGCCATCATCAAAAACTCTGGCACATCAATCGGAAATATTTTATTATCAGCATGACGCAACACAGTGTAGTTGCCTTTCATTTTTCCAATGTCGCTGCGCAAATTGCAAAACGAGGTATATTGATGAAATTCATGCGGCTGAATAATCGGTTGTTCGCCTACAACGCCTTCTCCTTCTACTTCCCTCACCTGCCCGTTGCTATCAAAAATTGTCCAATGACGGCGCATTAACTGAATGGTATAATCAGAATAATTTTCGATAGTGATGCGATAAGCAAAAATAAATTCAGTGTTATTCACCTGCTGGTTGGGGCGATAAAACACTTCTACAATCACTCTCACATCGTTGGTTATTGCTGAAATCATAATTGGGTGGTGGATTATTTTTATCGAAATTAGAAAACTATTTTCAAACAAAAATATTTTTCGTTCAAATTTTTTTCAAGAAAGAAAAAAATTACGCCGCAATTTCATTTTTCTTTTTCGCCGAAAAATATTTACACCAAGCCTTCAAGCCACATTCGGCGCACTTTGGGCTTCGTGCAGTGCACACGTATCTGCCATGCAAAATCAACCAGTGATGCGCAATATGCACTTGCTCTTTTGGAATATTTTTGATTAATTGGTGTTCGGTTTGTAGTGGATTTTTTGCATTCGTGGTTAATCCCAATCGGGCTGAAACCCTGAATACATGTGTATCTACCGCCATTGTGGGTTGTTGAAAAATAACACTGGCAATCACGTTGGCAGTTTTTCTACCCACACCTGGCAAAGTCTGTAAATCATCAATATCCGATGGCACAATGCCATTAAAATTAGCTTCTAATTTTTGCGCCATGCCGATTAAATGTTTGGCTTTATTATTCGGATAACTGATGCTACGAATCAAAGGAAAAACTTCGTCAAAAGTTGCTTTTGCTAACTTTTTAGAGTTCGGAAATTTGTTGAAAAATGCAGGAGTGGTAAGGTTTACACGTTTATCAGTGCATTGCGCCGAAAGGATAACGGCAACCAACAATTCGTAAGGATTTTCGTAGTATAACTCGGTTTCAGCATTTGGATTATGCTGGCTGAAATAGGCTAAAATATTTTTGTAGCGTTCGGTTTTTGTCATAAAATTTTTCTTGCAAAAACAAAACTAACAAACAATTTAAGAGTGCTCCAAAAGTTTTTTCGAGTAGTTTAAAATAAAATTTTCGGTTTCAATTTTTGGCAAACAATTAGGTGCCGAAAGTTTTGAAAATCCTTTCAACAAAATTAAATACTCGTTTTTAAATTGTTCGTCACACTCAAGCTGCATCAATATGGCAGCATTTTCATTATCGCTCGTTTCCCGATAAATGTATCGTACTAAATCATTGGCAGTGTAGTTTTGTGTCATACGCAAATTGGTGGATTGTTTTGTTAAAAACGAAAGCATCGGAAAATTATTTTGTGCCGAAAAAATATTTTTTCAACCAAAATTAAAACGCTTTTCTCACCACTATTATTTTGTTACAACACCAATTCTTTTTCTTCTATCATTTTGCGCAAATTGATTAGCGCATAACGCATTCTGCCCAACACAGTGTTTAAATTGCTGTTGGTTTCTTCGGCAATTTCGTTAAATTTTAAACCATAATAATGGCGCATAACCACCACTTCTTTTTGCTCGGCTGGCAATTGGTCAACCAAATCTTTTACATGATTGCAAGTTTGTTCGCTCATCACCACATCTTCGCCAGTGCTGATGGATGAAGGGATAGAGCGAAAATAATCGCGTTCATCCGAATTTAATAAAACTCGATTTCGCTTGTTGTTGCGATATTCATCAATGCAATAATTTCGAGCAATACGCATTACCCACGGCAAAAATTTATCATCATCTTTATATTTGCCTTGTTGCAAACGGTCGATTACTTTGATAAAAATTTCTTGAAAAATGTCGTTGGATTTTTCATGACAACGCACAAACAAATAAATGGAAGTGTAGATTTTTTGGCGATGGCGATTGAATAAAACCTCAAAAGCGGCAGCATTGCCTTTGGTGGTGTAAGCCTTTATTAGCTCTTGGTCACTTAATTGATGCATGGTTTAATTTTTAGAAATTAAGAAAGCGTTGCAAAATGTTTAAGTGTAGAGTTTTGGTGCGATAGGCTTAAAATGTTTTTTGTTGTGAAATTTATTTTTAGAGTTCCCAAAGATTCAAAATTGTTTTTTAAAAAACCAAACAAAAACCGAAAAAAAATTTTGCGCAGTTGGTTGGTTTGTTTTAACTTTGAAAATTGAAAACTGTGTAAACTTTATTAAAGACAAGAACCAAAACAATTTTGCTGCATCAACCTTAAAAAATTATTTTAAAAATGAAAAAAGTTATTACCCTTTCGTTACTTTCGCTGCTATTTTTTAGTGCCAAAGCTCAGTTGCCTTTTGCATACTGTATTCCTACACAATTAGGTTCGCCATGCATTACTAATGTTACTTTCAACACCATAAACAACACAACAAGTGGTTGTAATAATAGTGGTATAACGCCAAACTACGGATTTTACTACAATACAACTACAGTTAATCATGGGCAAACTTATCCTTTAAGCGTTGCGTGCAACGGGAGTGCAATTGTGTCTGTATGGATAGATTATGACAGTAGTTTTACATGGGATCCTTCAGAATGGTATCAGGTTTATACTTCAGGCACTACAGGTACAATTAACATAACCATTCCTGTAACAGCCAAATCAGGAAATATATTTATGAGAATCCGTTCACGAGTTACTGGAGCTCAAAACGACAGTTCAAGTTCTTGTTTAACATTTGGTTCAGGAGAAACAGAAGATTATGAAATTCGTATTACACCACCTCCGCCACATGATATTGGAGTACAAGCAATAACAGCACCTACAAGTGGATGCAGCCTAACAAATCATGAACCTGTATCCGCCACTTTTATTAATGGCGGGCAAGATACCATTTACAGTTTTCAAGCACTTTTTAGCATTAATCACGGAACAAAAACTGCTTCAGAGATAGTTTTTCCAACCAATCCAATTCCACCTTTAACCAGCTATTCTTACACATTTATAACGCCAGGTGATGTATCAAGAGTTGGCGCAGATACAATTTCGGTGTATGCGCACTTAGTTAATGATGGTAATCATTTCGACGATAGTATGGCTATTAGTATAAATAACTATTCTTCTATTACATCATTTCCTTTTATTGAGGATTTTAATGGTAGCTTTACAAATAGTGCTCGACTAAATGTTGGGCAAAATGGACATGCTTATATTTCTTCTATGGCTCGACACAATGGTTCGGGCGGATTGTTAATGACTGGTGATAGCATTTATTCTGGATTTATTCCGCCAGCTATAGGACAAGAATGGAATAATAATACCAACTTTAGTAATACCTTAAACTATTGCGTAGACGCTACAAATTTAGGTAATAGTTGCGGTCTATTACTAAAGTTTGATTTAAAACAAACAGCCGCTTATAATTTACAAAATAGTAGCTTTAGAGTACTAATAAATGGAACCCAAATTTCACCTACTTTTCATCCAACGAGTGCGAATGTGGGAACTTCTGCAGATCCATTTATTACCTACACCTATAGTTTGCAACCCTATATTGGTACTGCATTTTCCATTACTTTCGAAACCAGAAATGGTTATGATTCTTCCTACTACCCGCCAGGCGATAATGCTTTTTTAGACAATATATGGATTGGGCCACACCCACCGATTGACTTGGCAACTATCAAAATGATTGCACCAATAAGTGGTTGTGGACATATTGCAAACGATTCCGTAAAGGTTGTGTTTCAAGATTTAGGCTGTGCAAATATTTTGAAAGGTGATACAATTCCATTTTCTTATCAATCCAATGGTGGTGGAATTGTTACAGAAAATTTTATCGCCTCCGACACTATCAAATTAGGTGATTCTATTTTTTATACCTTTCATACTACATTAAATGCCTCAACTCCAAATTTATATTCACTAAAAATATTCACTGGAATTCGAAATGATGGCGATCATAGCAATGATACTATTTTCGCTTCTTTTGTGGCTCAACCAACAGTAAATACTTATCCATGGACAGATGGTTTTGAAGGAACAATTTTTTGGCTTAACCAATCTATTAATGGAAGTGCCCCTTGGACAATTTTAAGTAACACAACCATGAACTCGCCTTATATTGGAGCTCATGGAGGAAATAATTTAGCATATTATTCTTACAATAACGGTAATAATTCAAAAGCTGATTTAATAAGCCCCTGTTTTGATTTTACACATTTAAATCAACCAATTTTAAGATTTTTCATAGGTCAATATCAATATGCTGCCAACAATGTTTGGGTAAAAATTTATGCCTCTATTAATGGTGGAATTACTTATTCTTATGTTGACTCAATTACTACTGTAAATTCTGTTGCTTCCTATCCAGGCTTATGGCAAGAAGTGCAAGAATGTTTAAATTCCTATGCCCACCAACCTAATGTAAAATTTAAATTTAGATCAAATGCCTACAATTATTCAGATATTGGCATTGATGATGTAACAATTTTTGATGGTACCGATACTTCTGCAGCAACTATTTTAAAAGATACGATATGCACAGGCAATAATGTAGTAATTTCAATTTTAAATAGTGTAATTGGTAGAAATTATTATTTAGTTGACAAAAATGATAATTTAATGAGTGCAGTTTATAAAGGTTTTGGTGGCGGAATAACTTTTACTTCATCAATTTTAATCAAAGATACACTTTTGCGAATTGCCTATTCAGATAGTATACCCTATAGTTATTGTCTTGCTTATTTCAAAGATTCATTTAAAGTGAAAGTATATCCTTATACTCAAGCAAATGCAGGTGTTGACACTTTTTTATGTTCTGGAATTCCTGTGCGTTTAAATGCTTCTGGAGGCTCTATTTATCAATGGTCTCCAACGGTTGGGTTAAGCAAATGGAATATTGCAAATCCAATTGCAAATCCAGCTACAACTACCACTTATCATCTTTTTGTAGATAATGCAGGGCATTGTAGTTCTTATGATAGTATGGTTTTAACGGTAAATCAAAAACCAATTGCCAATGCTGGTGTTAATAAAATACTTTGCAGACCATCAATGAGCAACATTGGTATTGGTGGTTCGCCAACAGGTTCGGCTGGTTCTGGAATATTTAATTATATTTGGTCACCATCAACAGGGCTTAACTTTTCAAATGTACCAAACCCTTTAGCAAATCCAAGTGCAACAAGCACTTACACAATAATTGTTCGTGATTTTAATGGTTGTTCTGATACTGCTTCGGTGGTGGTTCAAGTAGATCCAACTTTACATAAAACTCTTACCACACATGATGTTACCTGTTTTGGATTAAACAATGGTTCAGCCTCTATTGCTGTTACAGGAGGTACAAAACCTTATGCCTATTCATGGGGAACAAGTCCACCACAAAATGGAATATCTATCACTGGTTTATCCCCAAATTCTTATACTATTTATGTTTCCGACAGTTTGCATTGCTCAATTTTAGATACTGCTATCATTTCACAACCGTCCGCCATCTCAATTTTGATGAATACACACACTACCACTTGTGGGCGGTGTAATGGTATGATTGTTCCAATAATTATTGGTGGCAACACACCTTACAAATATTCTTGGTCGAATGGTTCAACGAACGATTCCTTATTAAACGCCTGCAATCAAAAATATAAATTACACATTATGGATGCAAATAATTGTAATGGCTATGATTCAGCTACAGTAACTGGTCCAGGTGGCTCATCAACTTTTTCAGTTGATGCAGGAAGCAATTTACAAATTTGCATCGGCGAAAAAGCATTGCTCGGTGGCACGCCAACATTGTATGGCGGCTCCTTACCTTACTCCTTCGTGTGGACACCAAATGATAGCATCAATTCTATTTCATTGAGTAATCCAACGGTAAACCCAATTGCAACAGTTACTTATCATGTAACAGCTACTGATAATAATGGTTGCACAAAAAGCGATTCTATTACGATAGTAGTTCATCCCAATCCTATAGCCAATGCAGGTTCAGACATTACTTATTGCAAATTGGCAAACGCTGTAATTGGAGCACCTGCGGTGAGTGGATTAAATTACCAATGGGCACCAACCACAGGTTTGAACAATCCAAACATTGCAAATCCAACTGTAAATATTACTGAATCGGTAACTTATGTAGTAACTGCTACCAACTCGTTTGGTTGCACAGATACCAACAGTATTGTAGTAACCGTTAACCCCGAACCGTTGATAAATGCTGGTTCTGATGTGATAATTTATAACGGAAGTGGCACGTCATTAAATGCAACTGGGGCAGTCAATTTCACTTGGTCTCCGCCCAATGGGTTAAATGCAACCGTTGGTACACCTGTTATTGCTAACCCAACATCTACCACAACTTATATCGTTAAAGGTACTGATGCACTTGGTTGTTCATCTACCGACACGGTTGTAATATATGTTGTATCAACTGGAATTGATGAAATTTCAAGTAAAATCAATCTCAAAATTTATCCAAATCCATTCAATCAATTGGCTGCAGTAGAATATTCATTGAGCAATAATGAAACTGTAAGCATACTGCTATTCAATGCTTCGGGCGTTTTATTAAAAACTGTGGCTTCAGAAAAACAATCAGTGGGCGAACATAAATTTTCATTAGACACTGAAAAATTAAGCAGCGGTAATTATTTGCTTTACATCAAAACCGACGATGGTATAGTGGTGAAAAAAATAATTAAGCAGCAATAAAAATATCTTTTTGGTGAAATTTATTTTCAAACAAATTTCACCAAAAAGCCTTATTTTACTGGCATTCCACAGATATTAATCTCCCATTTTTGTTCAACAAAAATTATTCTTATGACTTCTATTCCAATTGTTGATTTATCCGATTTTATAAATGGTGATGACGAAAAAAGAAAATCGTTTATCGAAAAATTAGGCAACGCGTTTATTGAAATTGGTTTTGTGGGCGTTGTAAATCATGGCATTTCGGATGAAACAATTGCCAAGCTTTATGAACACTCTAAAAACTTTTTTGCGAAATCAACAGCCGAAAAAAAAAGGTATGAAGTTGAAGGATTGGCTGGGCAACGTGGCTACACTTCATTTGGCAGAGAAAAAGCCAAACAAAGCACTGTGGCAGATTTGAAAGAGTTTTTTCAATTTGGGCAAACAGTTGAAGACGGCGATAAAATCAAAAACGAATATCCCGATAATGTGCAAAGTGATGAATTGAAAAGCATAAACGAAGCCTATTTCAAAGCCTATCGAGCATTTGAAAAAAGCGGCGGCGCATTGTTAAAAGCCATTGCACTTTTTTTGAAATTGGATGAAAATTATTTTGAAAAACACATTCACAATGGCAACAGCATTCTTCGAGCCATTCATTATCCGCCGATTTTAGAAGAGCCAAAATCAGCCATCAGAGCCGAACAACACGAAGACATTAATTTGATAACACTTTTAGTTGGAGCATCAGCCGATGGTTTGGAAGTGTTGACACAGCAAGGAAATTGGTTGGCAGTAAAATCAACCCCAAATCAAATTGTGGTAAACGTGGGCGATATGTTGCAGCGATTAACCAACAATGTTTTGCGCAGCACCACACATCGCGTTGTAAATCCACCACGGGAATTGTGGAATACATCGCGATTTTCGATGCCATTTTTTTTACATCCACGAAGCGATATGCGCTTAGATTGTTTGCCAGCTTGCATTTCAGCAGATAATCCAATTCATTATTCGCCCATCACAGCAGGTGAATATTTAGATGAACGATTGATTGAAATTGGTTTGAAAAAATAATTTCGCCAAAAAATGAAAAGGCATTTTCACTTTTTATTTCAAGTTTTTTTACACAGCACTTCAGCATTTGGCGGACCACAAAATCATTTGTTGCAAATGCAAAAACGATTTTGTGAGCGACACAATTATTTAAGCAAAGAAGAATTATTTGAGCTCAATGCATTTTGCAATATCTTGCCAGGTCCCACATCCACACAGGTTTTGGCAGCTATCGCTTTTAAACGAGGCAGATTATTATTGTCCATCATTTCGTTGTTGATTTGGATAATGCCCGCCTCTGTTTTTTTTCTGTGCATCGTTTTGTTGATGAATTATTTTTCTGACAAAAATATTTCGTTGCATTTTTTACA
>CAIQHW010000114.1 GCA_903871715.1 uncultured bacterium | reverse complement strand
GTTCGGAGTGAGTCACAGCAAACGGGTAAAAGACATTGAATTTTTGGGCTACATCAATGTTTCCAAGAAAAAATTAGGATTGAAAAATATCCCTTTCAATCATTTCACCAATAGTGATGTTTCATGGAGTGGCATTCCGCAAGTAGGAGCAGTTGATAAATTCATGAATCGTCATTTTGATTTGTTGTTGAATTTAACTGTTGGCGAAAATCCTGTGTTGGAATATATTATGGCTGGCAGCCGAGCTTGTTTTAGAGTTGGTGAATTTCATGAAACAAAAAACTTCTGCTACGATTTTATGCTCAATTTAAAAGCTGGTGATAAACTACCCGACCTGATAAAGCAGGTTGAAATTTACTTACCGATGTTCAACGAAAAGCAAAGTAAGGTGGCATAAATTCACGACTATTTTATAATAAATAAAAATAATGAACCAATTCAAAGGCACTGGTGTTGCATTGATCACACCATTTAAAAAAGATAAAACGATTGATTTTGATGCATTAGCAAAGTTGATAGAACATTGCATTGCAGGTGGCGTAAATTATTTTGTAGTGCTTGGAACAACAGGCGAAACGCCAACTTTGAGCAAAGAAGAAAAAAACCAGGTGTTAGAATTTGTTGCAAAAACAAACAACGGCAGATTGCCATTGGTGGCAGGAATGGGCGGCAACAATACAGCAGAATTGATTAAAGAAGCCCAATCGTTTGCTTTTAAAAATGAGTATCAGGCATTTTTATCTGTAACACCTTATTACAACAAACCTTCGCAAGAGGCTTTGTATCAGCATTATTCGGCATTTGCAAGTCTTTCACCGTTGCCGATTATATTATACAATGTGCCAGGTAGAACAGGCATCTCCATGCAACCTTCTACCACATTGCGCTTGGCAAAAGAATTCAAAAACATAATTGCTGTGAAAGAAGCAAGTGGCAGTATGTCTGCTTGTTTTGAATTGGTAAAAAATAAACCAGCCAACTTTTTAGTATTGAGCGGTGATGATGATTTGGTTTTACCACAAATGGCAAGCGGAATGGATGGAGTAATTTCTGTTGCTGCTCAATGTTATACAGTTGATTTTTGCAACATGGTGAAAGCTGCTGAAAAGCAAGATTTCAACACTGCTAGGAATTTACATTATAAGATGATTGATGCGGTGAATTTATTATTTAAAGAAGGAAATCCAACTGGTGTAAAAGCTGCTTTAAATATTTTAGGCATTTGCGAAAATGAATTGCGCCTACCTTTAATTCCTGCATCAAAAGAATTGTATAATCAGATTGCTGATTTTTTGAAAAAGTAATTTTATTTTTGCCGTCCGAAAAAAATGTTTCTGGGTGTGGCGCAGTTGGTAGCGTACTTGTATGGGGTGCAAGAGGTCGGAAGTTCGAGTCTTCTCACCCAGACTGTAAGGGACTTCTCAAAGAAATTTTGAGAAGTCCTTTTTAATTTTAACTAAACCACCAATTTTTTATACCTGAATTTCTTAAACGCATTTTCACCCAAGCGTTGTTTTTTGTTTTCTTCATAATCGCTAAACGAACCTTCGAAGAAATAAACATTTCCTTCGCCTTCAAATGCCAAAATGTGTGTGCAAATTCTATCCAAAAACCATCTATCATGGCTTATCACAACTGCACAGCCACCATAGTTTTCCAAAGCTTCTTCTAATGCACGAAGTGTATTTACATCAATATCATTCGTAGGTTCATCGAGCAATAAAACATTGGCTTCTTTCTTTAAAGTTATCGCTAAATGCAAACGATTTCTTTCACCACCTGAAAGCACGGCTATTTTCTTTTGTTGGTCGTTGCCATTAAAATTAAATTTAGAAACATAAGCTCTAGAATTTATTCTGTGCTTACCTACTTCTATAAATTCTAAATCATCGCTGATAGTTTGCCATACCGTTTTTTCTTTATCCATATCAGTATGATGTTGGTCAACATAGCTCACTTTTACTGTTTCGCCAACGTCAAACGAGCCAGCATCAGGCTTTTCCATGCCCAATATTAATCTGAAAAGAGTTGTTTTACCTGCACCATTTGGTCCAATGATGCCCACAATGCCGCCTTGAGGCAAAGCAAAGTTCAAATCTTCAAACAATACTTTATCGCCAAAAGATTTTTTCACACCATGTGCTTCAATCACCTTTGTCCCCAAACGTGGTCCTGGTGGAATGTAGATTTCTAATTTTTCTTCTCTATCATTTCCTTCTTCGCTTGCCATTTTTTCGTAGTTCGCCAATCGAGCTTTGCTCTTTGCCTGACGGGCTTTTGGCGCC
>CAIQHW010000113.1 GCA_903871715.1 uncultured bacterium | reverse complement strand
TGGATTGCAGCCGTTTGTAAATGATGTGAGATTCATTCCTTATTCAAGCAGTGACTTTCCTGCAACCGTTTTCAATGTCGGGACTAAATTTTTTATTTCCCCTAAGATTCAATGCAAGTTAAATAATAGAACTAAACTTGAAATTGCATTCCCTTTCAATCTGTGTGAATTAAATTTTTACAAATTGAAAATTGATAACCCTACAAAATCATCTGACTTAAATAAAAGTGGTGGATTAAATTTTGACATGAAACCAAATCTGCAAATGATAAAATTGGGAGTAAGTTTTAAAATTTAAGATTTGAATTTGTATTTAACTCAATAGGAGTTTAATAATAGAAAGAATTTTTAAGCAAGTCCAGAATCTTCGTAAGAGCGAAATCGTTCGTGAAAAAAATCCCTAAAAAAATTTGCGCAACCAAAAAGTTGCACATATATTTGCAACCGATTAGTTGCATATCGAAATATGAAAAGAGATATTTTTCAGGCAATCGCCGACCCGACACGAAGAGCCATCATCAGTTTAATTATGGTGCAAGCCATGACACCCAATGCTTTGGCAGAGAAATTTGACAGCAGCCGACAAGCTGTTTCGAAGCACATTAAAATTTTGCAAGAAAGTGGTTTGGTGAAAAGCGAACAAATTGGAAGAGAAATTTATTACCAAGTGGAAGCAAAAAAACTAAAAGAAATAGATAAATGGCTCGAGCCTTTCCGCCAATTGTGGGAAGACCGATTCAATAATCTGGATAAGTATTTAGCTAAAATTCAAAAAGAACAAAACGATGCAAAACGAAAAAAATAATACCGCCGACCGTGAACTAAAAATCTCACGATTACTCGATGCACCAGTTGAATTGGTGTGGGAAGTTTGGACAAATCCTGAACATCTCAAAGAATGGTGGGGACCAAATGGCTTCACGAATACTATTCATCAAATGGAAATGGTGAAAGACTCGGAGTGGCTGCTGACCATGCATTCAGCCGATGGAACGGATTACCCGAACAAAAGTATTTTCACTGAAATTGTGTTGCACAAAAAAATTGCTTTCAAACATCTCAATCCGAATTTCATTACAACTGTAGAATTTGAATCACAAGGCAATCAAACGCTGATGCAATGGCACATGCTGTTTGATACGGTTGTAGAATTTGAAGCCGTTGTAAAAACATTCAAAGCGGATGAAGGCTTGAAACAAAACATCGAAAAACTCGACAACTATTTATTAAAACAAAAATCATAACCACATAAAAACAAAAACATGTCAAACAAAATCACACCAGCACTTTGGTTTCACACTTCTGATGGAAAAATGAAACACGTTTTGGAGTATTACAAATCCATTTTCGAAAATGAATTTGAATCAGGATACATCATGCCATTGGGCGAAACGCCAAGTGGTTATGCTGAAATGTGCCACATCAAATTATTTGGCAACACTTATTTATTTATGACCACTTCTAAAGAACATCATCCGTTCAATGATTCATTTGCCATCATGTTGAATTGCGATGGTCAAGTAGAAATTGATAAGCACTGGAATTATTTCACGAAAGAAGGTAAAGAATCTATGTGTGGTTGGTGTATGGATAAATTCGGTTTGCGTTGGCAAATCATTCCAAAAAATATGGGAGAGCTGATGAGTAAACCCAATGCTGGACAAGTAATGATGAAACAAACTAAAATTATAATCGCTGAATATTAATCTCAAAAAAACATGACAACAATTTTTCAAACACAATACGATGTCAATTTTGAACAACAAAAAGTTTTTGTTCAACGCAGTTTCAATGCACCAATAGATTTGGTGTGGAGAGCTTGGACTGAAAAAGAAATTTTAGATGAATGGTGGGCGCCAAGACCTTGGAAAGCAAAAACCAAATTCATGAATTTTGAAGTGGGAGGAAAAAGAGTTTATGCCATGGTAAGTCCTGAAGGACAAGAGTTTTGGTCAGTACAAAAATTTATTTCTATTGCACCAAAATCAAATTTCAAAATGTTGAACGCTTTTTCAGATGCAAATGAAAATATGGATTTGCCTGGTTCTAATTGGGATTTGAATTTCATGGAAGAAAACAACTCAACAAAAGTGAGCATTGAAATTTACAATGAATCATTAGAGCGAATGAACAAAATGATAGAAATGGGCTTTCAAGGCGGTTTTGCGATGGGGCATAATAATTTGGATGAAGTTTTAAAAACACTAAAGTAAACTTTATGTCAAGTTATAAAACACAAGTAATTGCTGAACCTAACAGACAAGAGCTGACGGTTGTTCGTGAATTTGATGCACCGAAAGAACTAGTCTTTAAAGCTTTTTCGGATGCTGAAATTTTCGCAGCCTGGATGGGAACAGAAGTTTTGCATTTTGATTTCAAGAAAAATGGAAGCTATGAATTTGCAACCAAAGACCCTTCAGGCAATATAGTATTCAAAGCAGGTGGAGCTTTTCATGATTTCATTCCAAATGAAAAAATCATCCGAACTTTTGAAATGGGAAATGCGCCGTTTTCTGTTCAGATTGAATTTCTGGAATTTGAAAATTTAGAAACCAGCAAATGCAAACTAACGATGCAATCCATTTTTAAATCAGTGGAGCATCGGGATAATTTATTGAAGTTGCCATTTGCTTTCGGGTTGAATATGGCACACAATCGTTTACAAGAAATTTTAAACAATAAAAAATAAAACAACATGGAGAAAAGAAACAAAATCATTTATTGGGTAGCAACTGCATTATTATGTGCAGGCATGTTAGGCAGCGGTATTCAACAAATAATTAGGAATCCGCAAATGGTTGAAATAATGAACAAGCTGGGTTATCCCACTTATTTTATGGTCATCATCGGCGTATGGAAAGTATTGGCAGTGGCAGCTTTGTTAATACCCAAATTTAAATTACTGAAAGAGTGGGCTTATGCAGGTTTATTCTTTGTGATGACAGGTGCTTTGATTTCTCATTTGGCTTGTGGAGAGTATGGTGTGAAAGATATTTTAGGTCCAGTATTTCAAACCATCTTTATTTTAACTTCATGGTATTTCCGACCAGCTGACAGAAAAATTATTTTAGCCAATCAATAATTATTGACGCATGAAAAAAGAATTAAGTACCAAACAACGCGATGAATTACTCGGCATATTGAAAGCACGATTTGAGAAAAACAAATCGCGACATCAGGGAATGGATTGGGCTGTCATTCAAACCAAACTAGAGAAGCAAGCAGAAAAATTATGGTCATTGAATGTAATGGAAAAAACAGGTGGCGAACCCGATGTAATTGCCTTTGATAAAAAGACCAATGCATTTACTTTTTGTGATTGCTCGGCTGAAAGTCCTGCTGGAAGAAGAAGCGTATGCTACGACCACGAAGCATTGAACGACAGAAAAGAAAACAAACCCAAAAACAGCGCCATCCATATGGCGGCTGAAATGGGGATTGAAATATTAACAGAAGAGCAATATCGTTCGATGCAAGAACTTGGAAAGT
>CAIQHW010000112.1 GCA_903871715.1 uncultured bacterium | reverse complement strand
CTTTTGCTTTATTAATAAAAGCCGAAGAAAAAATAATTGCTGCCATGATAAGGCTTACCTTGCTTGCCCTAAAAATGAAGGCGATTGGCGATTGGCGATTGGCGATTGGCGATTGGCGATTGGCGATTGGCGATTGGACGTGAGTGATGTGGTGTCATAAGGTGGCTGTTTTTTTATGATGAATGATGATTAATTTGATGGGGCAATGTTTGGAAGGAAAAATGGCATTGTCAAGTTTTTTACGATTATTTTGTTTTAAAATAAATATATACCTTTGCAGCCGCAAAAATAAAAAACATAGTGCAATAAAATGTCTGAATCAATGATGTGCAGCGGCTTTGAAGCCAATAAGATATAAGGATAAATAAAGTGCGGCTATGGAAGTTTTTCCAAGTTTGAAATAAAAACGGCAAAAGTAGTTGAAGCCAAAATTACCTAATTAGGGTAGAACCACGATTTTCTAATACCCAAAATTATTTTTAGCACCACTTAAAGGTGGGTTCAATTTATCTTTATCAGAAATGATGGCAGTGGCCAAATCAATTTGCCAATCGATATTTAATGTAGGGTCGTTGAAAGCAATGCCCACTTCGCTTTCTTTGTTGTAGTAATTATCGCATTTATAAAAGAATTCGGCGGTGTCGCTCAATACTACATAGCCATGTGCAAAGCCCCGTGGCACAAACAATTGAGTTTTATTGTCGGCAGATAACTCGATGCTAAAATGTTGCCCAAAAGTGGCAGAATTTTTTCGAGCATCCACAACCACATCCAACACTTTACCTTTGATTACCGATACTAATTTTGCTTGTGCATGTGGATTTAATTGATAATGCAACCCCCTTAGTACACCAAACGCAGAGTACGCTTGATTATCTTGCACAAAGTGGATGCCCAAACCAGTTGCTTCATTAAATTTTTGTTCGTTGAAACTTTCAAAAAAATAACCTCGGCTATCGTTAAATAAGGTAGGTTCAATAATCAACAAATCCTTAATTGGCGTTGTAATAACTTTCATTCTTTGTAATTATTTTTGCAAAACGGCAGCCGTTTTATCAGCCAAAATTAAAATGGTGAGCACGGCTGTTAATTTTACCGAAACTGTTTCAATAACTTGATTCCAATTTATTGGCGAAGCATTGGGCAAGGTTGCAGGGTCTATCTTTTTAGGTACCACAATTTTAGAACCCATTTCAACCACTGGGAAGCTATTAAAAACGCCCAATATTTTCTTAGTTCTTCTAATTCTTCCATTGGCTTCAATGGTGGTTACATTTCTTCGCATGGCAGATTTATCAAAGCCTCCTAAGAAATTGTTGATGTAATATTTTGCTCTTTTGCCCGGAAAATAAGGCACACTAATTTGCTTCATCGAATCCATACCAGCAAAGCGCACAGCACCGCTTACACTTACCAATTCATTTATTTTAGGAATAAAAACGGTGTCGTTTTCACGTAAAAAATAATTAAATTGCGAATGAGGATGGTCGATAGCTCTATCCAAATCTACCACCACAAAACCAATTTTCTTTTCTTTTCGCGAAATGGTT
>CAIQHW010000111.1 GCA_903871715.1 uncultured bacterium | reverse complement strand
CAAAACACAACTAACTTTTCAGGTTGAAACGTGGTTTAAGATAAATTTCGCTGCAATGTATATGAGTGGCAATGTTTATAGTGTTCCAACGGGTAAGTATCTTACCACCGACAACAAATTGGTATACGACTACAGCGAGAAAAACAATTACAGGATGCCGGCCTACCGACGCATTGATTTAGGATTTACAAAGCAAATCAAACCTTTCTACAATCGAGGATATAAGGAGTTTTGGGGTGTGCAAGTATACAATATATTAGGTGTTAGAAATCCAATGAATGCCAAATTAACTTTTGATCCAAATTCAAATAATGTAGTTCTAAAAGGGACCTCTGCCTTTGTTTTTATTCCTTCCGGCTTCTATCGAATAGAATTTTAATATGAAACGATTCAACTTAATTGGTCTAACTGGCTTTATCATTTCAACCTTCATCTTGGGTTGCGAAACCGAATTGGATATGTCGAGCATTCAACATACACCCAAATTGGTATTAAATTCATTTGTCAATAGCGATGAACTGTTTTCTGCGCAAGTATCATCTACGATTCCAATAAACGATACCAATCCTCCCAAGATGATTGAAAATGCAATCGTGACGGTAAACGATGGATCCACAACAGAGACCTTGGTTTATGATCTCTCCGTACAGAAATACTTGGCGAAATTCAAACCTTCACCCGGCAGAATATATACAGTTAGAGTGGAGAAAAATAATTTCAATACCGCTTTTGGCACATTAACAATTCCCAATAGAGTAGTAAGTGCAAAATCAACTTGGAAGAATAAAACGGGTTTTGATTCATTGGGTTTTGAAACGGGTACTTTGACATGCTTTATTTCAGATCCAAGCTCTGAGCGCAACTACTACGAAATTAATTTATATCGATTTGATGACTTTACCCAAGAATGGTTAATTATGCCACCAACAACAACGGATCCTTTCTTGAATGAAAATGGAATTAAAACTGATATTGGTGGAATTCTAATAGATGACAGAAGTTTTAACGGATCGGCGAAACAGTTTGATTTTATTACCAGTTACGGAAGCGCAGGCATCCAATATAAATTCTTGGTAGAAGTTCGATCACTGAGCGATGATTATTATCGTTACCTGCAGTCATTGGCGAGTTATAAAGCACAATCTGGTATTTTCTCAGACCCATCACCCGTTTATAGCAACATTACCAACGGTCGTGGCATTTGTGCTGGAGCAGCCATCCAAAAAGACACCATTCAATAACAATTAAAGAATTACCCAACACGTGTCTTCAATAGAAAAGAAAATTAAAATCATCAATGCTCAACAACACAATTTACAGCAAGTAAGTGTTGATATTGACCATGGCTCATTTACTGTGGTCACTGGAGTTTCGGGGAGTGGCAAGTCGAGTTTGGTTTTTGAAACCTTATTCGCTGAAGGTCAACGTCGATACGTGGAAAGCCTAAGCAGCTATGCCAGACAGTTTCTTGGACGGATGAAAAAGCCTTTGGTGGACGACATACAAGGCCTTTGCCCGGCGGTTGCTATCGAACAAAAAGTGAACACTCGAAATCCGAGAAGTACCGTCGCTACTTCAACGGAAATTTACGATTATATCAAATTGCTATTCAGCAGAGCCGGTCATACGATTTCGCCACTCTCTGGTAGGGAGGTGAAACGAGAATCGTCTGAAGATGTTTATAATTATTGCCTAAATCGAGAAGATGGCGAACGATTT
>CAIQHW010000110.1 GCA_903871715.1 uncultured bacterium | reverse complement strand
GCCAAAGAAAGGAATTATGCCTGCGCCAAAACCAAAAATAAATCAAGATTCCATTGAGCAAGTAGAGGCTGATTTTTATTACAGAACCAATATCAATTTTGAAACTGACAAATATCAATTGCCCGATTCTTCCAAAAAACATTTATTGGCTTTGGCAAATTATTTGAAAAAACATCGCTTGGTAAAATTGAAATTATTTGGCTTTACAGATAATCAAGGTAACAAAGAATATAACCAGAAATTGAGCGACAATAGGGCTTCTAGCGTTAAACAATTTTTAGTAAGCAATGGTGTGATTGAAAAATTAATTACCATTGATGGCTTTAATTTTGAGCGACCAGCAGCCAGCAATTCGAGCGAAGAAGGTAGAGCCAGAAATCGCCGAGTGGAAATTCTTTTGGATGACGAAGATGAATTGAAAGCCAAAGCACAGAAACCGAAAATTGTTTCAGTGAACAAAAAAAAGTAGAAAAATTTCAATCGAATTTTTTTCTGTAAAATTTATTTTGCTCGTTTAATTGCAGTGCATTTGCTTTATACCAAACAATAAAATCTTCCCATTTTTCCTTGTTTTTAGCCTGCCACACGGCAAACATCGTTTCATTGCCTTTATACAACAACCAATGATTGTAGGCCTCAAAATGCCCTGCATTTTTCACAATATTTTGATAATCAAACAATGCGTTTGGAAACAATTTGTTGTACCCTTTTTCAAAATAAATTTCTAAAAATTTTGAACGCACTTTGTCCAACGAATTGATGTTAATAGATTTGATTCCTTTTAAAGCTAATTCTAAAGTAGGTTCGTAAACACCAATTCCATAAGGTATTACAGCACTTTTATTGCTGGATTTCTGCTTACTAAAACTTACAGTTAAAGTCGAATCACTCGTTAAATTGATTTCACTTTTATACACATCATACAGCAATTTACTAATTTCAGCACTGTGTTTATTGCTGTGGTCTAAATTCAAATAAATCTCACCGTAGATCATTCCCCATACTTCTTCATTAGAATAACAATACAATTTCGCTGCTCTATAATAATTAGGTGCAAAAGCAGGTTCGGCTTCAATGCCGCTTTCATAGGCACTTATAGCAGGATTGTATTTTTTTTGTGCTAAATAAATGTTGCCAATTTGAAAATATAAACTGCCCGATTTTGGAAATTTTTTTAAGCCCGAAAAATATATCTCTAAAGCTTTTTCGGTTTGTTTATCATCATCTAAAACATTGCCGTAGGTTTCAAAATATGCAGCCTTGGCATCACTCATTTTGATAAGCTGACTGAAAACCAAAATAGCATTGGTAAAATCTTGTTTTAAATAATAAGCCAGCCCAATTTGGTATAAATAATCGTGGTTTTTTGGGTCTTCTTTTCGGGCAGATTGCAGTATTTTTATAGCATTATCGTATTGATGTTTATCCATCAAAACCATTGCCTGTTGTGCCTTTTCATGGGCATCATCTATTTCATTTTGTGCCATTAAAAGTTTTATGGCAACAAAATGAAATAGAAAAAAAAGTGTACAAAATTTCTTCATTAAATTAATTTAGGAAAAATAATTTTCACCAAAATTTTAGGCAACAAATTTAATTTTTTAAAAGCAATTTTTTCGCAATAGTTTTCAATAGTTT
>CAIQHW010000109.1 GCA_903871715.1 uncultured bacterium | reverse complement strand
ACTAAAATTGTTTTTGAATTCATAAATTAAGTTTGCAAAACTAAAGTAATGAATCATTTTTTACTAAAGATTTTTTACCAAAAAAGATTTAGCTTCGTGAAATATGAAGAGTTGGCAGCCATTTATCAACGGGTTTAAAGCGTATTTGCAATTAGAACGCTCACTCTCCAAAAATAGTGTGGAAGCCTATTTGCACGATATTGAAAAACTGGTACAATTTTTAGAAATCAATGAAATTGTAGCTTCGCCACAAGAAATTAAATTGCCGATTCTGAAGAATTTTGTAAAATGGATTCACGAATTGGGTATGTCGGAATTTAGCCAAGCCCGCATTGTAAGCGGTGTTAAAGCGTTTTACAAATATTTGCTGATGGAAGATTTAATCGAAAAAAATCCATCCGAATTATTAGAAGCGCCAAAATTAAAACGCAAACTACCCGATACTTTAGATTTGCATGAAATTGAACAACTTTTAGAATTGATTGATGTGAGCAAACCTTCTGGTGTAAGAGATAAAGCCATCATTGAAACCCTTTATGGTTGCGGACTTCGAGTTACTGAATTAGTTGAGTTACGTATTTCGCACATCTATTTTGATGACGCTTTTGTAAGTGTGATTGGTAAAGGAAATAAAGAAAGATTGGTGCCGTTGGGTTCTCATGCGGCTAAAAATATTCAATTGTATTTGCAACATGTACGAAATCAAATTGCTGTAAAAAGGGGAAGTGAAGACATTGTTTTTTTGAATCATCGTGGCGGAAAATTAAGTCGTGTAGCTATTTTTTCGATGATTAAAAATTTGGTACAAAAAATTGGCTGGAAAAAAAATATTTCGCCACATACTTTTCGCCACTCATTTGCCACACACTTGGTGGAAGGCGGTGCAAACCTTAGAGCAGTGCAGGAAATGCTGGGTCATGAAAGTATTACTACGACAGAAATATACACCCACTTGGATAGAAGTTTTTTGAAAGAAACATTGGTTCAATTTCATCCGCGATTTCAAAAACCGACAAATTAATTCTCCATAATTTTTAACAACTCGTCTAATTTTGGCGTTAAAATTATTTCAGTTCGGCGATTTAAACTTTTGCCAGTTTTAGTTGCGTTGCTTGAGACTGGAAAATATTCGCCATGCCCCGAAGCTGTGATACGCTTGGGTTCTACCTTGTTTTCTGTCAACACTTTTACAATGGTCGAAGCTCGAAGCACACTCAAATCCCAATTATCTTTTGGATATTCATCGTGCTTAAACTCAGCATTATCGGTGTGTCCCTCAACTGTGATGTTGATGTCGGAATTTTTATTTAACACTTCAGCCAGTTTTTTCAAAGCCGTTTTTCCTTTCACATCTACATCGGCACTGCCCGATTTAAACAATAATTTTTCTGCCAAACTCACATACACTTTTCCATTTTTTCGTTCCACTTTCAATTCACTTTCGTCATATCCTTCAAGGGCTGCGGCGATTTTCTTTTTCAAATTATTCGTTGCCGAATCTTTGCTGTTTAAAATATTTTCCAACTCTTTTACCCTCATCATGCGCAATTTCAATTCGTTGGTCAGTGCATTGTTGCTCAATTCTTTATTCGATAATTCTGTTTGTTTGGTTTCCAATTCTTGTTGTTTCTTTTCTAATTCTTCGCTCAATTGTTGATTGCGGCTGCTCGAATTATCCAACAATTCTTTTTTCTGTTTCATTAAATCGTTGTTGGATGTTTGCAACTCGGCATTTAATTTATTCGCTTTATCAAGCTGGTTGTGGGTATCAGCTGAATCAGTCAATAATTGATTGACATGCGAATTGGCTTCGTCTAAAAAATTTTGCAATTTTTCTTTCTCTTGCAAACTCATTTTTAAATTCGATTTCAACGAATCGGATTGTGTTTTGCAATGCTCATAAGCTTTGGTTGCTGTTTCATATTTTTTCATCGAAACACAAGCTGAAAGGCTTGTTACAGCTATTACAACCAAAAATAAGATTCTGTTTTTCATACTATTTATTTGCTCAAAAATAATTTTTGAAAAATGATTACTGACAAAATTGACAATGAAAATGTAAACATTCGATAAGCGAATTGTCTATCAAAAAATAAATTTTGTTTGCCAAGAAATATTTTTAGATTTGCCTAAATATTTATTTCTACAACTAAAAATAAATGAAACCAACAACTGCCGAGGAAAATTACATCAAAGCCATTTTTCATTTAACCAAAAATGAAAAAGAAGCCGCCAACACTAATGCCATAGCGGCTGAACTGCAAACTGCTGCTGCCACCGTAACCGACATGTTGAAAAAATTGGCCGATAAAAAACTGATAAAGTATGAACGCTATAAAGGCGTAACCTTAAGCAAAAGTGGTTTGCAGTTGGCAGGAAAAATTGTTCGCAAGCATCGTATGTGGGAAACTTTGTTGGTTGAAAAATTGAATTTTAAATGGGATGAAGTGCATGAAATTGCCGAGCAATTAGAGCACATTCAAAGCGATGAATTGATAAATAGAATAGATAAATTTTTGGGCTTCCCGAAAAACGATCCACATGGCGACCCGATTCCTGATGAAGATGGGAATTTTCCGCCAACCCGTTCGCAACCACTGAATGCCGCCAGCACAAACGATTTGCACACTGTGGTGAGTGTGGGCGACCAATCGGTTTCTTTTTTGCAAATGTTGAATAAATTGAAAATTCAGATTGGCAGCAAAATAAAAATTGTGGAGCGACACGATTTTGATGGCTCAATTCAAGTAAAAATTAACAACGTAAACTTTCTGAATATTTCCGAGCAAGTAGCTAAAAATTTAATCGTGAAATGAAGGCAAAAGAAATTTTTAGAAAGTCGCTGGATGAGATAAATAGCACTGTTCGCACATCTTCCACAGGAAATTTTTTGAAGAAATTTTTAGCATTTAGCGGACCAGCCTATTTAGTAAGTGTGGGTTATATGGATCCAGGAAATTGGGCAACCGACATTGCAGGCGGCAGCAAATTTGGTTATCAATTATTGTGGGTTTTGTTGATGAGTAACGGAATGGCTTTATTGTTGCAAACGCTGGCAGCCCGATTGGGCTTAGTTTCGGGACTGGATTTGGCGCAAGCATCACAAGCAAATTATCCGAAATGGATTAATCTGCCGCTGTTTTTTTTAGCACAAATTGCCATCATCGCCTGCGATTTGGCAGAAGTGTTGGGATTTGCTATCGGCTTGAAACTATTAACAGGCTTGAGTTTACTATCAGGTGTTTCGTTCAGTATTTTAGATACGATGCTTATTTTATTGCTACAAAAATTGGGCATCAGAAAATTAGAAGCATTTATTTTGGCGTTGGTAGTTATCATTGGTGCATCTTTTTTTGTAGAATTGTTTTTTGCAAAACCTAATCTTCATGAGGCTTTGCAAGGATTTATTCCATCGTCATTAAATGGTGATGCGTTGTTAATTGCTACTGGAATTATTGGTGCGACAGTGATGCCGCACAATTTATACCTGCATTCAGCATTAGTTCAAACTCGAAAATTTGACGTCAAGAATCCAAAACATTTAAAAACTGCCTTGCGATTTAATTTCATAGACTCCTTTGTGGCGTTGAATTTGGCATTTTTTGTAAATGCCGCAATTCTGATTTTAGCTGCTGCCACTTTCTTTGTAAATGGCATGCACGAAGTAGCAGAAATTACAGATGCACATCGTTTATTAAGTTCGATTTTAGGAACAAAAATTGCCCCAATTTTATTCGCCGTTGCATTAATTGCAAGCGGTCAAAGCAGTACTATAACTGGTACTTTGGCTGGTCAAATCATTATGGAAGGCTATTTAGATTTAAAAATGAAACCTTGGTTGCGCCGATTATTTACTCGAAGTTTAGCCATTCTTCCTGCCGTTTTTACTTTGATTTATTTCGGCGAAAATAAATTAACAGCGTTGTTAGTTTTAAGTCAGGTGGTATTAAGCATGCAGCTTGGGTTTGCGGTTATTCCATTAATTCATTTTGTGAGCAACAAAAAAATGATGCAGCAATATGCCATCAAATTTTTGGTAAAAATTTTAGCATGGTTTACTGCGATTATCATTTTGTTTTTAAACTTTCAATTGGTTTGGAACAATTTAATTTCGTGGTTTCAACACGATTCGAGCATTGCTGAATTATTGTTGAAATATGCATCATTGCTGCTTATTGCGGGGGCGGTGCTTTTATTAATTTTCATCACAGTGCAACCATTTTTCAAAAAACTTTCATCAGAAAATGATTTCAAAATTTAAAATTGGGGATAAAAAAATATTTAGCCATGTAGTTGTGAATGCTGATGCAGCCACGTTTTCAAGCGGCAATGTTCATCCAGTTTATAGCACTTTTGCATTGGCTCGTGATGCGGAATGGTGTTGCCGATTATTTGTTTTAGACATGAAAGAATTAGATGAAGAAGGCATTGGCACATTCATTTCTGTGCAACATCAATCGCCTGCTTTGATAGGGCAAGAAGTTAGATTTGAAGCCACGTTAAAGGCGATTGATAAAAATAATGTAGTGTGCAATTTCATCGCAAAAGTGGGCGAAAGAATTATTGCTACTGGCGAACAAGGACAAAAAATTTTGAAGAAAAAACGGATTGAAAAATTGTTTGCCGAATTAAAATCTTGAAGCATTTTTTCTCATTAATTTTTTTGCAATCGCTACATTTGCAGCCATGAATCAATTGGAATTTCAATGGGGGAAATTATTAGTGCAATTGCAAAATCAATTTGGCAAAAAGCCCGATATTGATGCGTTGTTGTTTTTAATTGGCGTAAGAGAATTGGGGAAAATGCCCGAAGATTTTTCGAAAGAAGAGAAACAAAATTTGATGCACATTGCCACTTGCAAATTGTTGAGCCGCCAAGGTTATTATGAATTAGAATTTGCCGACCAAGATGGCTGGCCTCATTGGAAAGCGGTGAAACCATTACCACACATGGATTTGATGGCACAGGAAAATTTACTGAAAGAAAATATCATCAACTATTTTATCGAAATAGACTATTTTAACGAGCTTAATTAAAACAAAAATCATGAAGAAAATTTTATTCATCACACTCACATTTTTAAGTTTAAATGCCTTTGCAAAAAAAGAAAAAGTTTATCGCATCAAGATGGAAACATCAATGGGCACAATGGTTTTGAGGTTGTACAACGAAACACCTTTGCACCGCGATAACTTTTTAGCAAAAACCAAAACGCACTTTTTTGATAGCCTTTTATTTCATCGCGTTATCAAAAGTTTTATGATTCAAGGTGGCGACCCTGAATCGAAACATGCCAAAGCTGGTCAAGCATTAGGAAATGGCGAAGCTCCCGGAGGGCGCATTCCTGCTGAATTTAAAACAGATTTGTACATTCACAAAAAAGGTGCGTTGGCTGCGGCACGAGATGGAAATCCTGAAAAAGCCAGCAGCAATTGTCAGTTTTATATTGTGCAAGGCAAAACTTTTACTGAAGATGAATTGAATAAAATGGGACAACGCAGCGGTGTAAAATATACGCAAGAGCAAAAAGATTTGTATAAAACAATCGGCGGCACTCCGCATTTAGACAATAACTACACGGTATTTGGTGAAATCGAATCAGGTATGGATGTGTTGGATAAAATTGCAGCCGTGCAAACTGCGCCTGGCGACAGACCATTGCAAGATGTGCGCATTATTAAATGCACTATCATTAAACCAAAGAAAAAGTTTTTGTTTTTTTAATTAAACAAAAACTTCGCCACATCTTCCATTTTTAATCCACCAAAGTTGCCGCTGGTCATCATTAGTAAGTTGAATTCTTTTTCAAATTGAGTGATGCGTTTGATGAATGTGAGCAGTTGTTGTGGTTGATTAAAAGTTTTCAATTCGCCGTTGCCAAAAGCCATCAAAATTTCTCGTGGCGATACTTCGGGCAAGCGTTTCATTTCAAAAGAATGTTGTGAATAAAACACGATGGGAAAATCAACGCCATCAAAACAGCCTTTGTATTCTTTCAAAAAATCTTTGTTCAAGCTGCTGTAAGTATGCAGTTCTAAACAAGCTACCAGCTTGCGATTGGGTGATAATTCTTTCATCGCTTTCACAGTTGCTTTCACTTTTGATGGCGCATGTGCAAAGTCGAAATAGAAAACGTTTTTGTCGGATTGATAAATGAGTTGCAATCGTTTTGCGGCACCTTTGAAAGATGAAATGGCGTTGTAAAATTCATCATCACTCAAACCCAAAGTTTTGCAAATGTTGTAGGCTGCATTGATGTTGTAAAAATTATGTTCGCCAAAAATTTGAACAGGATAATTTTTTGTTGGCGTCATCAATTCAAAACCATTTTCTGCTTTCAAATGCTGATGAGCAGCGTATCCTGCGAATTTTACATTTTTTGAGTTTTGAAATTTTGAAATCAATTCACACAACACTTTATCATCCTGATTGAAAAATAAATTTCCATTTTCTTCCATTGTTTCCATAAATTTTTCAAACTGCAACACATAATTTTCAACCGTTGGAAAAATATTGATGTGGTCCCAAGCAATGCCACTAATGCAAGCCAGATGCGGCTTGTAGAATAAAAATTTGGGGATTTTTGTTTCCTGCGAATCAGGATATTCATCAGCTTCAATAATCATAATTGGCGCATCGCTCAATTGAACCGAGTAATCAAAACCTTCCAATTTTGCTCCAACTAAAAAATCAAATGCCTTGTTATTTTGTTTCAACACATGCATCACCATACCCGTAATCGTAGTCTTGCCGTGGCTTCCAGCGATTGCCACACGAATTTTATTTTTGCTGTGTTCATAAATAAATTCAGGATAACTATAAATTTTCAAACCCAATTCTTTCGCTTTTAACCATTCAGGATTATCTTTATGTGCATGCATGCCTACAATCACGGCATCCAAGTTTTTGTTGATTCTATAGGCATTCCAGCCCATTTCAGTGGGCAATAAATTGTGGGTTTTTAAATTGGATAAAGCTGGTTCAAAAATTTCGTCATCGCTGCCAGATACATTATGACCAAGCCTTTTAAGTTGAATAGTGAGTTGGTGCATAACGCTTCCGCCGCAAGCTACAATATGAAAATTCATGTGGATAAGGTGTTTTGGTAAAAACTATTTTCGATTTAAAATGTTTATTTTTGCGTAACTTTTTTTGGTAAAAGTATTTTGTAATTTTCAATTTCACAGCATGAAAAGAATTTCATTTGCAATAGTTTTATTAGTTGCTATTTCGTTTTGCATCGCATCATGCGGTTCGCATCGCAAAACTTTGGGCTGCCCGGGCATGATTACCAAAGCCAATTCCACAGACACTTTCCGCCATTCTTAAATTTATGAATTGGCATCCGTTAGAAAATGAATCGCAGTTAGATGCTATCAGCAAAGAGTCTTTTTCAGTTCCACAATTATTATTTAAACACAGCACTCGTTGCAGCATCAGCCGAATGGCTTTAAGCAAAACTGAAAGAAATTGGAACTTTGCTGAAACCCAAGTGCAGCCCTACTTTTTAGATTTAATTGCACACAGAAATATCTCGAATAAAATTGCCGAACAATTTCAAATTGAGCATCAATCGCCGCAAATATTGCTGATTAAAAATGGAAAATGTGTTTTCAGTTCTACACACAACGACATTAATCCAACTGACTTAAATCAGTTTTTGAATTAAGCGCAAACTCTTACCTTTGCCACGTTTCAAAGAATTTTGTTCGCCATGCCAGCGACTTTTTGAAATCTAAATTTTAATCCTAAAATTCTTTTTGCAATGTCATTGCTTTACAACCGCATTAATCAAAAGGAGCTGAAACAAAATATGCTCCAATCGCCCGAAAAGCGCACCACAGTTTCATTCTACCATTATTTCCTAATTGCC
Source organism: uncultured bacterium (assembly GCA_903871715.1). Classification (GTDB taxonomy): domain Bacteria; phylum Bacteroidota; class Bacteroidia; order Chitinophagales; family CAIODY01; genus CAIODY01. The sequence goes on along the minus strand of CAIQHW010000109.1, from coordinate 5,672 downwards.
GAACCACAAAAATTTAGAGATGAATTGTACAAAAATTTGTTTGCACTAAATATGTTTGGACGAATTTATGTGGCTGAAGAAGGCATCAATGCTCAAGTAAGTGTGCCCGATGAAAATTTTGAAGCATTCAAAAATCAGTTATATTCCATCGAACCATTGAATGGAATTAGATTAAACATTGCCGTGGATGATGATGGAAAAAGTTTTTGGGTATTGAAAATAAAAGTGCGAAATAAAATTGTTGCCGATGGAATTGACGACCCAACTTTTAGCATGGAGCGAAAAGGAAAATATCTGAATGCTAATGAATTCAATACTTTGAGCGAAAATAAGGAAGCTATAATTGTGGATATGCGCAATCATTATGAGTATGAAGTGGGTCATTTTAAAAATGCAATTGAAGTGCCGAGTGATACATTTAAAGAGCAATTACCGATGGCAGTGGATATGCTAAAAGATAAAAAAGATGCGCCAATAATTATGTATTGCACTGGTGGAATCCGCTGTGAAAAGGCATCTGCGTATATGTTGCATCATGGTTTCAAAAATGTTTTTCATGTTGAAGGCGGAATTATTGAGTATGTAAACAAAGCAAAAAAAGAAAATTTAGAAAATAAATTCATCGGCAAAAATTTTGTTTTTGATGAGAGATTAGGCGAAAGAATTTCCAAGGATATTATTGCAACCTGCCATCAATGTGGCAAACCAGCCGATACACATATTAATTGTGCCAACGAAAGTTGTCATTTGCTTTTTATTCAGTGCAATGAATGTGCAGCAAAATTTAATCACTGTTGCAGCGAAGAATGCAAAGAGATTTATGCTTTACCCGAAGGGAAAAGAAAAGAATTACGCAAGGGTTTGAAACGCGATAAGATGATTAATCATCGAAGTAAAAATAAATTACGACCAAGATTGTAATTTTATTCATTAATCCCATCAATTTAAATTAGTTACTAAAAAATCTTGAAATAAAAAATCCGATTCAATTAAATTGAATCGGATTTTTGTTTAACAAAATACTCGAAACTTTAGTTCAATGCCTTCTTTACCAATGCTGCAGCTTCTTCTAGCAGTATTGCCGATTCTACTTTCAATCCCGATTTAGCAATTAATTCTTTTGCGGCTTCAGCATTAGTACCTTGCAAACGCACTATTATCGGCACTTTTACTTCGCCAATATTGTGATAAGCATCTACAACACCTTGCGCCACACGGTCACATCGAACAATGCCACCAAAAATATTTACCAAAATAGCTTTCACGTTGGGGTCTTTTAAAATAATGCGGAAACCTGCTTCCACAGTGGTTGCGTTGGCTGTGCCGCCCACATCTAAAAAGTTGGCTGGTTCACCGCCGCTCAATTTAATCATATCCATAGTTGCCATTGCTAAACCAGCACCATTAACCATGCAGCCAACGTTTCCATCCAATTTCACAAAATTTAAATTGAATTTTGCAGCTTCCACTTCGGTTGCATCTTCTTCGGCTAAATCCCTTAAAGCCTCGATATCAGTGTGTTTGAACAGTGAGTTATCATCAACATTCATTTTACAATCTACTGCAATTATTTTATCATCGGCAGTTTTAAACAACGGATTTATTTCCAACATCGCACAATCTAAACCTACATAAGCTTTGTATAAATTGCTAACAAATTTTACACATGATTTAAAAGCATCGCCACTCAAACCCAGATTGAATGCGATTTTACGAGCTTGAAATGCAGCCAATGGTGCACCTGGTTGCACCCATTCTTTAAATATTTTTTCGGGTGTATTGTGTGCCACTTCTTCAATGTCCATGCCGCCTTCGGTGCTATACATGATGACATTTTTGGCTTCAGTTCTATCCAACAAAATGCTTAAATAAAACTCCTTCACTTCGCTCACACCGCTATAGTAAGCATCTTTAGCCACAAAAATTTTGTTTACCACTTTGCCATGTTCGCCAGTTTGTATGGTAACCAATGTACCGCCTAACAAATTTGTTGCAATGTTTTTTACATCATCAGCACTCTTTGCCACTTGTACACCACGTTGTTCGCCGCCTTTTATTTTTCCTTTGCCGCGTCCGCCTGCATGAATTTGGGCTTTCACCACTGCAAATTTCGAGTTGGTGGCTTTACTAATTTCATTGTAAGCATTTACTGCTTCTTCTAAAGTAGTGCAAGCAATCCCTTCTTGCACAGACACTTCAAACTTTTGTAACAATGCTTTGGCTTGATATTCGTGTAAATTCATTTTTTATTTTTTAGCCGTCAAACATACTGCATGAAAGCGGAAATCACAAATCGAAATTTTGAAATGTAGAATTCATTTTGTTAAACCAATTTTTAAATTTGAAGAACCTAAAGTGCATTGCTTATATTTGCATTAATAAATGAAATTTTCAGCACTACTTATTTTGTTAGCCCCGCTAGCATTTTTATTTCAAAAATGCCAGAAAGCACCCGATTTTAGTGTAATTCCAAGCATTGCTTTTGTTTCCTTTAATCAAACTCAAATTCATCCTGATAAAGATTCATTGAAAATTACTTTTAGTTTTAAAGATGGGGATGGTGATTTGGGTTATAACAGCGGACAAAATACAAAGGGCGATACCACCATTTATGTAACTGATGTTCGTGCTGACAAAAACGATTATACCTACATTTTTGATATGCCATTGATTACCGCAAAAGGAAGCTACAAGCAGATTAGCGGCAATTTTACAATTGATATGATTTCAGATTGTCATTGCCGGCCCGACCATGCTTCTGAAGACACAGTTTCCTACAAAATAAAAATTCGCGACCGAGCTGGTCATATAAGCAACTCGATTCAAACACCCAAAGTGTTTTTGATTTGCAATTAGTGCGAATCAAAACCAATATGAATTATTTTTAGCGAATCGTTTCTAAAACGATAAAAAGCAAAAAAAGCTGGCTGATGATAACGATGCAAAAACGCAGAATTTTTATTTTCTTCGCGATATTCCAACACCACTTCATCTTGGTATTGAAACTTTAAAGTTGGCTTGCCCACTATCTTTCGCACAGTTTGTAAATTCATTCCTAATTTTATTCCTAAAGAAGTTTCATAAGCCTCATCTGGAAATTGTACACAACCACATTTCTTATAATCGGCCGCATATTCAATCTTAATTTCCGATAAACTAAAATCATGCAAATCCAATGAGGGATGGGTATACATCAACATCACTTGCGTTTTATCATCATTAATAAAATCCGCAAATGGGAAATCAAAATCTTTATGTTTTTTCAATCGCAGCGAAATAAATGAAGTGTCTTCTTCAAATTTTTTTACCAAAGTTTTCCAGCGCATCAATTCAATTCCACTTACCGAAGTATCTGGAATGAAAGTTTTGAAAGCCACAGAAACCTCATTGGTGGCTTGTTTAAAGCCAAATGAAAAAGTGAGCAGCAAAATAAAAATCAGAATCGAGAATTTTGTTTTCAAGTTTTCGGAAAAAAAATTTCATCAAAAATACCTTTATCAACAACAGCGCAAAATAAAATTGATAAAGATTTGTGTTAAAATTTATCTTTGCCAAAACACAACATTTATTAATGAACGTAGAAATTTTTATTCCCTGTTTCGTTGACCAACTTTACCCCAACACAGCCATTAACATGATTAAATTGTTGGAACGTGCTGGATGCAAAGTGCACTACAACGAAAATCAAACTTGCTGCGGTCAGCCCGCTTTCAATGCAGGTTTCTGGGACCAAGCAAGAAGTGTTGGAGAAAAATTTTTAAAAGATTTTTCAGGCGAAAATATAATTGTTACCCCAAGTGCATCCTGCTGCGGTTTTGTAAAAAACTATTACCCAAAATTATTTGAAAACTCGGCACAGCACAACACTTGCAAAACAGTAGGCAAGAAAATTTTTGAACTAAGTGATTTTTTGGTGAATCAAATTAAGTTTACCGATTTTGGCGCAAGCCTTGATGGCACTGCTACCTACCACGATTCGTGTGCCGCACTTCGCGAATGCAAAATAAAAAAAGAACCACGTGAATTGCTGAAAAATGTAAAAGGATTGGAATTGATTGAAATGAAAGAAACCGATAGCTGCTGCGGTTTTGGCGGCACATTTGCTGTAAAATTTGATGACATTTCTAACGGTATGGCAACACAAAAATTGGATAATGCTTTAGAAACACAAGCACAATATTTAATCAGCACAGACTTGAGTTGCTTGCTGCACATGGAAGGAAAAATTAACAAAGAAAATTTGAGAATAAAAATGCTGCACTTGGCAGATGTGCTCGTAAGTGGCTGGTAAAATTTAGTCGTAAGTGAAATACAAAATTGCATTTTACTTCTTTCTGAACACTGACAACGACTTCTTTATTGCAAATAATAATTCAGAGAAGCCATGCCAATCATGCCTTCTATCAATATTACTGTGTCTAACAAAATCTCTAAATGATACGGATTTCGGCGTTTGCGGATTAAGAAAACAGATAGCAAAATCAATAAAAAGCCAACCACAAATTTCCCTTCTTTCCATAAATTTTCTGTTGAAATACTCATCATTGTTGCAGCATAAATTAATTGAAAAGTTGCCATTAACCCACTAATCCAAAAAGTTTTTTTTGTGCCAAATAAAGTGGGGATGGTCTGCAAGCCATTTATTTTATCCGTATTGACGTGCAATAAATCAGTTAAAATACTCAAAGATGCTATCTCAAAAATTCTCAAAATAAAAATCATCAGAATTAATTGCATTGTTTTTTCATCTTTTAAAATTGCCCATTCTAAATTCAATTTTAGTGAAGATGCAGATGAAATTAAAATAGTGATAATTGCCCAGCAAAGCCCAATAATAATGGGTTTTAAAAAAGGTTGATAACGAAACCCAATTTTGTTTTTGCCCGAAATATGATACAACGAAGCAATGATGCCAGCCAAAAAAACCAAAATTCGCAGTTTCCACCCAATCAAAAAACAGAGTAAAATGCAAAGTAATAATGGCACTTGCCATGATAATTTATTCCTTTTACGAAAATAATTATACGCTGCAACAACGCTACAGAACTGAATTCCACATATGGTGAGTGCACTAAAAAAATGAAATGAAAATTGATTGAACAAATAATAATTGCTCAAGCCAGATATTGCAGCGCTGAATCCAAGATGGATGTTATATTTGAGCAATTTTCGCATACAATGATAGTTTTTCCAAACGCTAAAATAAACCTTGGGCTCAATATAGTTAGTAAAAGAGCTGATGGATTTCACAATATCGAATCTGTTTTTTATCCAATCGCAATTGAAGATGTAGTAGAATTTATTCCTGCCGATGTGTTAGAGTTAAGCATTTCGGGGCTGGCTGTGGTTGGCAATGTGGATGATAATTTAATTTTCAAAGCTTACCATCTGTTGAAAAAAGATTTTCAACTTCCTAATTTGAACATTCATTTACACAAACATATTCCAATGGGAGCTGGCTTGGGTGGCGGCTCGGCAGATGCTGCTTTCTTTTTAAAAGCTTTGAATAAATATTTCGATTTGCAAATTACCATACCACAATTATTAAATTATGCTGGTCAACTAGGCAGTGATTGTGCATTTTTTATTTTGAATGAACCTTGCTTTGCAAGTGGAAGAGGAGAAATTTTGCAACCAATATACTTGAATTTTCAAAATAAAAAGATAATGGT
>CAIQHW010000108.1 GCA_903871715.1 uncultured bacterium | reverse complement strand
AGTATTATTAATTGCTAATGCATAACCATTGGTGTTGTGAATTTGCAATAGTTCAAACACTTGTTGTGCTGAAATATTTTCAGTTATAGTTTTTGTTTCGTTGTTGATTTCGATAGTCATAATAGAACGCTGATGACGCTGATTTTTATGATTAACACATTAAAATGAAGCAGAAAATTGAAGATAGGAAAGAGCTTGCATTTCAATCAGCACATTAGCAAATTATCGCATTAGCATATTACTTCTTCCTTTCGCCAGCATTACCTGTTTCAAGTTCTAAGGGTTCATCTCAGGCTTTTTCAATTGAGCAATTGCGCTATTTGCAAATTGAGAAATTGATTTCTGCCGCCCCTAAAGTTGTTCAAAAGTAAATAAACAGCAGTTGCCAAAAAATGTTTTAGCCACAATTATTTTAGCTGTCCTAAAATTTGATTAGCTGCTTGTCCCCAATTAGCATTCAGTTGTGTAGCGGTATTCAAGCAACTGTAAGCATTATTTTTATTGCCGCTCATGGCATAAGCATAGCCCAAATAAAAATAGTACGCATCGCTGGTTGGATATTTTTTTGTAGCGTCTGAAAAATATTTTACCAAAGAATTTACATCTTTCTTTTGCAAATAAGCATTGAATAACAACTCGATCGCTTTACCATTTTCGGCATAAATGGCTAAAGTTTTTTGAGCATAATTAATCGCTTCATCGGGCTTATTTTGTTTCAATAAAGTGTCGCCCATTGCCACATATTTTTTCTCCAATTTTGGGTTGCGTTTTACCACACACATCAATGGCACACCATCTAATTCTTCTACATGAATTGTGCCTGCAGGTGGGAAATAGCCTGGTGTTTCGAGCAATTCCTTTTCTAAAAATCGGGTATAAAAAATGCCGTATTCCCAATCATCCATGTTGGTGCGGTTTTTAAAATTTACATAACCCACAAACATCGTTTTGTGTTTAAACTTGATACCATAATTAGGTTGTGGCCCGTTCCTTAAATCATAATGCACAGGCTTTCCATCGTTGTTAAATTCCATCGCATAATATCCAATTGGGTCAACACAATTAGTGCGAATTGAAAATGAATCTTTGCGGTCGTGCAACTTTTCATTTTCTACCAACCATTTAAAAGCAGGCTTAGCAGAATTCATCCAGAAATCTGTTTCGAAATTTCCATAAGCATTGTGAATGCCACCAAAATATTCATTGAAATACAAGTATTCATTTGGATGATTTTTGGCAATAAATTTTAATGGTAAAAACATTAACACTGCAAAAGCAGCCACTGGCAACCATTTCAAGTTGCCTTTTAAAATTTGTATCAACCAATTCCAAAACAACGCAGCCAACACCGTAAGCGGTGGGTAGATGAACAAAAAATGTCGACAGCCATCATACAATGCCGATTCTTTTTTCACCGCATAAGCCCATGGAAAAATGCCCACAAATGCAACAATCAAAATGAAATACCAGTTGTAATTTTTTCGTGAAAAAATAAATGTAGCAACAAATCCAACCAAGCCGATTAAGAAAAACAAAGGCGCTGTAATGCTTACCCATCGCGGAATGTAGTTCCATGGCACTTCGTTGTTCATAATTTTATCGCCATCAAACAACATGGAAATTGGTGTGAAAAAATGACTCATCACACTCAATGTTTCCAGCGGATGAGCAATTGGGCTGCTATGACCAAAGGGCCAGCAAACCAAGCCCAGCGAATATCCTACGATGCTGATTAAAATTAAACGAACGATTAGTTTTTGATTTACCCAAGTTTTCAATTCTTTTTTGATGAAGTAATAACCCAACACAAACATCCACATGTAAATGATGAGTAGTAATCCGCCAATTCTTACACCCAATGCTGCACCAATGCCAAATGCAAGTAGGATACTGGTTTTGGTATGTGGTTTTGGTAATTGTTTTAACAATTTGATAAGTTGATAAACAGCAAAAATGCTGAACGATGCAAACGGAATATCTTTTGGATTATTAAAACAATGCCCCAAATAACTGGGTGATAAGGCTAAAATAATTAACGCCAACAAAGCCGCCAGCCAGCCACCAATTTCACCTGCCAGCAATCCTGTGGCGATGATGCCAAATGCACCGACAACAGAAATCCAAAAATGTTGCATCTCGTAATCGCCCCACCAGCCTGCTTTGTGATTCCAAATAGACACCCATAAGTCCATCAAGCCGCCATAGTAGTGGATTCCACTTTCTTCAAATTTTTTAGAATTTTCTACCCGTTTCCATTCTAACATCGAATTATCGTGATGAAAAAAATAATTGTAAATGGCATTGCCATAGTCGTGATGCCAGTGTTCATCGCCAGTTACGCCAAAATCGAAACTCATTTTGGGCATAGCAAATAATAGAAAAATAGCTAAAATCCAAAACGAAAATTTGAAATAACGATTCCATTTATCATCCCTTAAACTATTATCTAAAGCAGGTTGTACACCATTTTCTTTTTTTATTAACGACATATTTTTTGTTGAATTTTTAAATGGTGAAATAAAAGTTTCAGCAAAACGAATGCTGATGGAAATTTTCAAAACTTCCCAAAACATTTTAAAAGAATCTGAGAAAACATTTACATGGCTATCATCCACATTTTTCCAAGCCAACGGCATTTCATTTATTTTTATGCCTTGCAAATCAGCCTTGAATAAAACTTCTACATCATGCGCCCAACCATTTGTTTTTAAATCGTTGAAAATATTTTTTGCAACATCGGCTCTGTACAATTTAAAACCACATTGCGTATCATCTAAATTTAGCGATGTAAAAAGCTTTACAAAGAAATTAAAAATCGTTCCTGAAACTCTGCGAAAAGGCAACGCAGTAATTTTTGAATTTTTATCAGTTCTATTTCCAATAAAAATTTCGTTGCTTTTCAACACATTTTTATTCAGCTTTTGCCAATCTAGTATTATGCTTGGCAAAGCACTCATGTCCGCATCAAGCGTTAAAATGAAATCGCCTGCAGCATTTTCTATTCCATGTTTCAAAGCTCCACCTTTGCCAGTATTTTGTTGTGAAATAAGTTGAGTTTTGTTTTTTAAAATTGAAAAAGTACCATTCAATTTCGCTTCAATTTTTGTAACTGAATCATCTTTGCTACCATCATCAACAATTAAAACTTCGTATGATTGATTGAATTTTTTTTCAAAATCCAACAAACCATCCATCATCAAATCAATTCGTTTTGATTCATTATAGCAAGGTATGACGAGGCTTAAAATTGGCATAGGTAGTGGATTATGAGTTAATTTTAGACTTCCCCTATATATACCCAATCTCCCCAAATATTTGTACAAGCATATTTTTTCATGCGAATGGTATCTTGCAAATATTCTTTGATGGGATAAAAATTGATGTGCATATCCATCGTGTAGTAATAATATTTTTGGCAAGGCACTACAATCATTACTTGCTTTCGAGCCACACGTTTTAATTCATCAATCGCAGGTTTTGGATTTTTCAAATGTTCAATGGTGTGATGACAAGTAACAATGTCAAAACTCTTATCAGCAAAGGGCAATCGCTCAATATTGCCTTTCACATAATTGCCTTTATTGAGCTTCACTTCATCATACATATCCAATCCTGTTACTTCCAAATCTGATTTTTCAGAAACTGTGTTTAACCAATAACCACGTCCGCAACCCACATCCAGCAAGGTTTTTGCTTCTGTCGAAAAGTTTTTAATCATGAAATCAATCGTAGGTTGATTCATGTCCGTTGGTCGGTCAGTAGCCATGCAATCCAATTCTCTATAAGCTTTGGCGTATTCTTCATCGGTCATGTCGTACACTTTACTTTTGAAATCCATGTAGAATTTTACATTTTTTCCTTTATACCAAATGTAAAAGAATGGATACATAAACCAACGACTGTCGCGTATTACAGGT
>CAIQHW010000107.1 GCA_903871715.1 uncultured bacterium | reverse complement strand
TTTTCTTTTTACAAAACAGCCTTACTTCAATTGAAGTAAGGCTTTTTTTATTAGGTAAAATCAAAATTAACTTATTGCCACTTCTAACAAACTTTCAAATAATTTTTTTCCATCTGTATTATTCAAATCTGCTTCGGCAGCTCTTTCGGGGTGAGGCATCATGCCAAATACATTTCTACTTTCGTTGCAAATGCCAGCAATGTTTAACAATGTGCCATTCGGGTTGGCTTCAGGCAATACATCACCATCGGCATTACAATATTGAAACAAAATTTGACCATTGCGCTTCAAATTTTTCAAAGTATTTTCATCGGCATAATATCTGCCATCTGCATGTGCAATGGGTATTTTAAGCACTTCATCTTGTAAAATATTTCGGGTAATTGCCGACTCATTGTGTGTAGCTGTGAGGTAAACATTTTTGCAAATAAACTTTTGATTTTCGTTGCGCAGCAAAGCGCCGGGCAACAATCCGCTTTCACACAAAATTTGAAAACCATTGCAAATGCCCCACACCAAACCACCTTGGTTAGCATGTTCTATCACCTGATGCATTATTGGCGAAAAACGAGCAATAGCACCGCATCGTAGATAATCGCCATAAGAAAATCCACCTGGCAAAATGATGCAATCATCGGTGGTTAAGCCTTGCAGGCTGTGGTCTTTGTGCCACAAAATTTTTACTTCTTGCTGCATCACGTTTTGCAACACATGAATCATATCACGGTCGCAATTGGAACCCGGAAAAACTACTACACCAAATTTCATTTAAAAGAGATTGAGTTTGAAATAATATTGCGAAAACAAAATGGCTGTTATCCAACATCCTATCCACACGTTTGCTTTCCATTCTTTTTTTTCGATACAAAGATAATAGGCAAAATAAAAACTAACAGGAATTGCCAAAATATAAAATGCAGCCAATGTTCTATCGGTACTTAAAAACCAAGTTGCTGCTGTAATCCAACACAAATGAAACAGCACGTTGAAAAATTTTCGGATTAACACCAATCGGCTTAATTGCCTCGATTTTAAAATAAAATAGCTCGAAAAAATCATAGCCAATGTGCTGCCCATTGCGACCCAAAATGGATTGGAAAATTTGGAGACATAATTTCGATGCAATAATAAATTGGTGTAAATGCTTTCTACAAATTCGTGCCAACGATTGCTATAGAAAAACCATGTACCCAACAAAAAAAACGGAATAAAAACACCTACCAAAAAATTGAGCCATTCTTTAAAAGTATTGGGTCGCAAGATGGCTAACGCAATAACCGAAAACACTATTAAATACAGGGCATGAGCCGAAATTAAGGTGGCTAATCCTGCGGCAAAACCCACATTAAAAATAGAACCGCTTTGTTTTTCTTTTCGATAAATGTTCACCATCATTTGCAATATCCAAATGGCAATAAACGCTATCCAAAATGATTGCGACAGAAAACAAAAATCGGGCAAAGCCGCTGTGTATATAACATACACGAAGGCTGGCAAATAATTTTGTTGTGGTAAAAATCGTACGTTGTTTAAAAAATTATTCCACCACAAGGCTTGCAACAACGTGAGCGAAATGGCTACAACACTGTATAACAGTGGGTTTGATAATAATTGCGCTACAATAATTTGATAAAAATAATAGCCCAAAATATCTGTGGGAATTATTTGAAATGCTGGAACATGCGACAAATAAGGCATTCGCAACAACACTGCTAGGAATGCTACTAAAAAAATGACCGAAGGATTATTGGATTTAAAAAGTTGAATCACGGTTTTGAAAATTAAAAATCAATTTTCATAAATTGCAAATAGCCTCTGTTTTCGCTCGGTATCAGCACTTCATACAACGAAACTTGACTGGCTTTTTTGG
>CAIQHW010000106.1 GCA_903871715.1 uncultured bacterium | reverse complement strand
AGTTTGATTACTCTGATACAGAACACTTTTGTTCTGTCCTTCATTTCTTGTTGCGTCATGATGATGTATTGATTAAAAGATGCTTAGATTTCTTCGAAATCTTATAATCTTGAAATTTAAAAATCTTCAATTACAATTTAACCTCTTGCCCATCAATCAAATCTTGATAGCCCGATGTAATCATTTCATCACCTTCTTTCAATCCATCAGTGATGATAATATTGCCATTGTATGAATCACCAGTTTTTACGATGGCACGTTTTGCAATAATTTTATTTCCGCTGTGTTCAGCTACCATAACGAATTTTCCGTCTTCACTGGTTTGAATTAAATTTTGATTAATCACCACAGCTTTATTAATTGTAGCGTCATTAATTTTTAAATTTGTAACCATATTTGGTTTCAATTGCGAACAACCTGCCATCAAAACTTCTACATTAAATGTTCGAGTAATTGGGTCAACAACGCTACCAGCATAGGTTAGAGAAGATGAAATTGGATTTGCATTATCATCAGGCAATTCAATCATCACTTTATTTCCACGATGAACTTTGTTGATATAAGCATCAGCCAATTTTGCTTTTACTTTCATTTTGCAGGTGTTCACCACTCTTATTCCACTAAAACCCATCGCAGCCATTTCACCTACTTTCACTTTCACTTCATCAATCACACCATCGAAAGGCGCAACAATCTTCGTGTTCGAGATTTGTGATTGCAACGAAGCAATATTTTTTTCCAAACTTTCTTTCTGTGTTTTTGCTTGTAAGAATTGAAATTCAGTTCCGATTTTTTGATTCCACAAATTTTGTTGACGCTCAAAAGCGGTTGTTGCTAAGCTCAAATTTGCTTGCAAACCACTCAATTGATTTTGCAATGGCGAAGCATCGGCATCCGCCAACACCTGACCAGCCTTCACATTGTCACCAGCTTTTACATAAATATTACTCACAGCAAAGCCAGGTTGTTTTGGCCCAACTAACACATTGTCATCACTTTCAACAGTGCCTTGCACTTCAATAAAATGATTGAATGCAGAAGTTTCAACTTTAGTTAAAGAAACCAATTTCGATTGCGATGAATCAGTTTTCCCATCACCCAATTGCGCTTCTAAAGTTTTAATTTTTTCGCCCAGCGATTTGTATTCTGTTTTCAGTTTTTCCAATTCAGCTTTTTTGTCGTTGCCTTGCTTAGCACCGCAAGAAGCAAGGATTACAGCTAATGCTACATAAATAACTTGTTTCATATTGTTGTTTCTGTTTTATTTTTTATAAAAATTTCTCAATAGCTCAATTTCTCAATAAGAAATACATTGAGCCATTGCGCAATTGAGTTATTGTTTAATTAAATTTCCTGTTGCTTTTTCAAAATTTACTTTAGCAATGTAAGCATCGTACAAAGCGCTGAAATAGTTGGTCTGAGCTTCTTTCAAAGATGTTTCTGCATTCAACACTTCTAAATTTGAACCCACACCTTGCTGATATTTTATTTTCGTTACACGAACAACTTCATCAGCTAAATCCATTGTTTTTTTATTTGACTCAATAGTAAGCAATGCATTTTTCATTGTAACTTTTGCATTGCTCAAATCCAATTGCAATGCATTTTTCAGGTTAGCAATGTCATTTTCATTTTTCACAATTTCCAATCTGGTATATGCCTTTCTGCTTTTGTTTTGCATTCCATCCCAAAAAGTTACATTCATTTGCAAACCCCACAAACCGCTATTATAGTAATTTGCATTAGACTTAAACATGTCAAAATTTTCTCCGTAGTGATTAGTATTGTATTGAGCAAATGCTGCCAAATTTGGTAAACAACCCAATTGATAACGTTTTAAATTCAACTTGTTTAATTCCATCTGTTTGTTGAGTAATTGAATTTCAATTCGATTGTTATATCCATTTGGCGCATCCAAATTGGAAAGAGATTTAATATCGGAAATTGCCAAAGTATCAGTTAAATCAATAGTTTGATTCACATCATATCCCATCTGAAATTTCAACAACGATTTACCCAACTCAGCCAATTCATTGATTTTTGTTTGCTCAGTTTTCAAATTAGTCAATGCAATTTCCAAACGTTGAACATCAATATTTTCAACGAAACCTTGCTTGTTGTATTCTTTAGTTTCGTTAAAAGTTTTTTGCAGTCTATCAATATTCGCATCTAACAACGACAATCTTTTTTTGGTGACCAATACATTGTAATAGGCCTTTGAAACTTGTTCTGCAATATCAATTTTGCT
>CAIQHW010000105.1 GCA_903871715.1 uncultured bacterium | reverse complement strand
GGCGGTGCTGATGGTGGTGCGATGACCGCAGGAAAATTTTTAGAATTTTTCACCAACTATCCTTATGTCCATAATGATATTGCTGGTCCATCTTTTGCATTTGCCGAAGCCAGCTATTGGGGCAAAGGCGGTACTGGATATGGCATGCGATTGTTATTTCAATTTTTAAGAAATCGAACCAAGAAATAATTTTAACCGAAAAGGCTTCGAGAAATTGAAGCCTTTTTTATTTTTAGTAGTTTCAAAAATGATGAAGATGAAATTAAAAATTGCAGTTTTTATTTTCGGAATAATTTTTTCGGCAAAAGTTTTTGCGCAAGAAAAATCATTTCAAAAAGTAGATGAGTATATGAAACAAATGCCAAAAGCAGCCACTCATAGCATTTCCAGCATTGTTGCATTTATTAATGAAGAACAATTTTCAAAAACAGAAAAGGTAAGAGCGGTGTTTGATTTCATAACCAATCACATTGCTTACGATTCTGCAACCGCCGAAATGGCTTTGCGAAATTTGCATTCACCCGAAATTATTTCGAGCCAAAATGCTGAAACAGTTTTAAAACGGAAAGTTGGAATTTGCGAAGGCTACTCGAATTTATTTAAAGCCATTTGCGATAGCTTACACATCAAATGCTTTGTGGTGGTGGGTTTGGCGAAGCCAACAGAAAAAGGTGCCACCATAAATCATGGCTGGAATGTGGTGTACATCAATCATCAATGGCATTTAATTGATGCCACTTGGGGTGCTGGCGGTTATGATTTGAATGCGCATCGTTTTATGAAAAAATTTTCGCCCGAATTCTTTTTTATGAATGCTGATGATGCGATTGAAAAACATTATCCGCTGTTTCCTTTTTGGCAATTATCGAATCATCCTGTGTCGTTTGAAAATTTTGAAAAAGGGAAATTTTTAAGCAATAAAAAAGATTCGGTAAATTATTACGACAGCCTGAAATACTTGCTCACAGAAGATTCTATGGCAAGCATAACTTATCAATATCAACAAGCTGATAATTTTAACAAAGAAAAAAACAGCACCATCGCTTACTTAATTGCGCATGAATATAAATCAACAGTTTACAATCATTATTTGCGAATTTTTAATGCAGGAAGTATGGAGCGAAACAATTTGATTCAAAAAATCAATCCTGAAATAAGCGGCAAACCAATGAACTTGATTAATAAAAAAAGATTGATGCCTTTGATGAAACATTTGCTGCAAGCTGATTACGAAGCCTTAGATGGATTGAAAACAATGAAAAATATTCTGGCTGAAAGAATCAATGAATTGAATCATTTAGAAAAAAACACTAAAGAAAATATTGCTTGGATAAAAGATTTGGCACAAAAATTAAATGAAAGTTTGGAGTAAATTTGCGCTCTTTATTTTTCAAAAAACATTACAACAGAAATTTTAAAAAACATGCGAATAGCAATATCAATAGGCGATTTGAACGGCATCGGACCTGAAATAGTTTTAAAAACTTTTGCCGAACCTGCCATGTTAAATCTTTGCACACCAATAATTTATGCTTCTCAAAAATCAATCGCAGCTTGGCGAAAAATTTTGAAATTAGACCACTTTAATTTCAACACCATTGCATCGGCAGATAAAGCAATTGCAAAACAAATTAATGTTGTGGAAGTTTGGAATGAAGAATTAGAAATTCATCCCGGAAAAGAATTACCTGTAACTGGAAAATACGCCGTGCGCTCTTTGGAAGCGGCTTGCAAAGCTTTAGGTGAAGGTAAAGTGGATGGGTTGGTAACTGCGCCCATCAGCAAAAAAAATGTACACAGCAACGAATTTCCTTACTATGGACATACTGATTATTTAGCAAAATTATTTGGCGGCGGCGAATCTTTAATGATGATGGTAAGCGATAAGATTCGTGTAGGATTAGCCACTGTACACATTCCTGTGCAAGACATCAGCAAAAATTTATCCACTGAAAAAGTGTTTCGTAAAATAGAATTATTGCAACAATCCTTGAAAAAAGATTTTGCGATTGACTCACCAAAAATTGCGGTGTTGGGCTTAAACCCTCATGCTGGCGAAGGTGGCACGATTGGCTCGGAAGAAAAAACAATCGTGATTCCTGCCATTCAAAAAGCAAAGGACAAAAAAATAATGGTGTTTGGTCCATACAGCAGCGACGGTTTTTTTGGCAATGCGCAATACAAACATTTTGATGCTGTGTTGGCGTTGTATCACGACCAAGGTTTGATTCCTTTTAAAACATTAGCATTTGACAGCGGAGTGAATTACAGCGCAGGTTTGAACGCTATTCGCACATCGCCCGACCACGGTACTGCATTCGATATTGCTGGCAAAAATGAAGCCGATGAAAGTAGTTTTCGCAGCGCAGTTTTTACAGTGATGGACATCGTTCGTAATCGAAAAAATTTTGCTGAAATGACTGCCAACCCTTTAAAACGTGGGCAAATGAATATTGAACGAGCCGGCGGTGTGGCATAAAATATTTCTTTTTATTTTTGAGAATGAAAAATAAATTCTCAACTCTTACCATTCTATTTTTTGGATTAGTTATTGGGTCTTGTCAGTTAAAAAAATGGCTGCCCAAAACTGGTAGTGTTTCAATTGTTGCAAAAATCAATTCCAGCGATAATGAAATTGCAAATAAAACTGTTCAAGTTTTGAAAAAAAGATTAGACAATTTGCAAGGTGTAGAAGTTAAATTTGATTACGATGAAAAACAAAAAACTGCTACCATCAATTTGCATGGAATCGATGATAAAGCTTGGGTTAACAAGATTCTTGAAAAAGGCAATGTAGAATTTTGGGCAACCTACTTTAATGAGGAAATTGCTACCAGTTTAATGAATGCTAATAAAGTTTTGAGCAAAAAAAATCATCCTTTTGAAAAGAGAAGAACTGACTCTACAGATTTATTAACCTACGCAGAAAATGCTCCTCCAGAAACTTTCGACTTGTTTAAAATTTGGCAGCCAGTGACTGATAACAAAGGAGTATTTATGCAGGGCACAGCAGTGGTAGGTTATATCAATGGCAATGATACTTCACAACTAAACCGCTATTTAAATTTACTAGAAATAAAAAATCAGTTCCCAGCTAATTGCACCTTTTATTTCGGAGCTAAACCTGTTGATTTTACAAAACGTGGTGTAAAAAATATCACCAAAAATCTTGAAAATATTTTTGAAATCTACGCCATAAAAAAATATCCAGAACAATTAAAAGCCCCTTTGGATGGAGCTTTCATTGTAGATGCAAAAAGTGATGTAGCCAAATGGGGAGGTAATGAAGTGCTATTTCAATTTAACAATGAAGGTTCATTGCGCTGGCAAAATTTTACTCGTCAAAATATTAAAAGAGCTATTGCTATTATGGTTGACAATAAAATTTATTCGGCTCCAACTGTTCAAAATGAAATCACTGGAGGACGCTGTTCTATTACTGGTGATTTTACACCACATGAAACTTTGCAAATGGCTGCAGTACTTAATTTTGGTGTGTTGCCAGCAAGTGTAACTATTTTAGCACAATCGGTTGTAAAATAAAAGTTGGTGCTTAAAATCTACCGCCTGGAGGACCAAAGCCACCGCCTGGCATTCCACCTGGAGGCATCATCCAATGATGATGTTCGCCATCAGAG
>CAIQHW010000104.1 GCA_903871715.1 uncultured bacterium | reverse complement strand
CGATCTCCAGGGCAGCGCGTTGGGGGAGGCATTCGTGGCCTTTCAGGATTACGCCCGCGAATTGTCGCGCCGCGGCGTCATTCTGGCGGTTTGCTCCAAGAACGATGAAGCCAATGCGCTGGAACCGTTTGAAAAACATCCCGATATGGTACTACGATTGCCCGATATTGCTGTGTTTGTGGCTAATTGGGATAATAAAGCTGACAATATTCGCTATATTCAAAGTGTGTTAAATATTGGGCTGGATAGTTTTGTTTTTTTAGATGACAATCCATTTGAAAGAAATTTGGTGCGAAAAGAATTGCCTGAAGTTACTGTACCAGAGCTTCCTGAAGATCCTGCCGAATACGTAAATCTTTTACAAACTGAAAATTTATTTGAAACAGCATCCTACACTGAAGAAGATAATATTCGAACCCAACAATATAAAGAAGAAGCCGACCGAACAATTTTAAAACAAAAATTTACCAACGAAAAAGATTATCTAAATAGTTTGGAAATGGAAGCGTTGATTGAGCCATTCAACAACTTCAGTATCCCACGTGTGGCGCAGCTTTCGCAGAGGTCGAACCAATTTAACTTGCGCACAATTCGCTACACCGAAGATGAAATAAAAAACATTTCGCAACAAAAAAACTATCACACCATTGCCATTAATTTGAAAGATAAATATGGCGATTATGGATTAATCAGTACCATTATTTTGCAACAAACTGATGACCAAAATTTGTTTGTAGATACTTGGATAATGAGTTGTAGAGTATTGAAACGAGAAGTGGAAAAACTAGCTCTGAATCACATTTTGGCATTGGCAAAAAAAATACACTGCAAAAAAATAGTGGGCGAATATATTGCCACACCCAAAAATGGTTTGGTGAAAAATCATTACGCTGATTTAGGTTTTTCTGAAAAAAATAATCAGTGGATTTTAGATTGTGAAAATGTTTCTACATTTGATGTTTCAATAAAAATTTAAGAAAAAAAATGACAACCGAAAATATTATTGCCACGTTAGAAACCATTTTCAAAGATGTGTTAGATAATGAATCTATCGTCTTGAAACCAGCCACCACAGCCAATGATGTGGATGGTTGGGATTCGCTTTCGCATATTCAATTGGTGGTAGCAATTGAAAAAAAATACAAAATTCGATTCAACTCAAAAGAAATTCAGAGCTGGCAAAATGTGCAAAATATGGTGGATAGCATTCAATCAAAAATTGCCAATTAATTTTTTAGCCAAAGTTTTTTAATCGCTTCTGCTACATAATAATAACCGATTAAACCTAAACCCAAGCCAAACGGAATAATAGTAAAATTGCGCCAAGCATCTTTATTGTTAAATTCACAAAGCATCCAAAATGCGTTGGCACAAATCCAACAGGTTACAGCCAAGTTGTGAAATACTTCAGTTTTTATTTTTCGAGTTTGATAAGTAATTATTAATGCTGCAATTAATGTGGGTGCAATCATGGCTATGCCAAGCGGCTTCCAAAGCATCGCCCAGCTCATATCCTTGATTAACCAAAACACAATGTGTAGATTTTCGGTGCGCCGAAAACGAGCAGGAATGGTATAAACTTGTTCATTTTTCATGTACAAAAATAACTTCAAAAATTGTTTTTTGCGATGTACTTTTGCGGCTCAATTTTTATATTACAATGACAAATTTATTTTCAGTGATTTTGATGGGTGGCGCAGCAAGCGGTGGAGCTGGTGGTGGCATGGGTGCACAAACTTTTATTTTGTTTGGTGGCATGTTTGCAGTAATGTATTTCTTTATGATTCGTCCGCAACAAAAAAAGGCAAAAGAGCAAAAAGCATTTCAAGAAGCGATTGGCAAAGGCGATAAAATCGTTACCATGAGCGGCATTCATGGCAAAATTGTAAAAGTAAACGATTCTACTTTTGAATTAGAAATTGCCAATAACACCACCATAACGGTTGAAAAATCAGTGATTTCTTTGGATGTAACCAAAGCTATTTATCCGAAAGACAAAGTTTAATTTCATTTTTTATTTTGAAAAAAATAGGCATCACAGGCGGCATTGGAAGCGGAAAAACAACCGTGAGCAAAATATTTTCGGTGTTGGGTGTGGCTGTTTATAACGCCGATGAACGAGCAAAATATCTGCTTAATTACGATGTAGATGTGATTAAAAAAGTGAAAGAAATTTTTGGCGATGAAATTTATTTTGAAAATAAAATCAACCGTAAACGATTATCAGCATTAGTTTTCAATCAAACAGATTTATTAAAAAAATTAAACGGCATTGTGCATCCTGCCGTGTTTGATGACTTTGATAAATGGTGCGCAACTCAAAAAAATCAACCCTATATTTTAAAAGAAGCTGCACTGATTTTTGAAACCATTATTCATCAACGATTAGATAAAATAATTGTAATAGCAGCACCCGAAAAAATTAAAATTGAACGAGTGATGCGCCGAGATAATATTTCTGCCCAGCAAGTGCAAAGCCGCATGAACAGTCAGTTTAGCGAAGAAGAAAAATTGCAACGAGCCGATTTTATTATTTATAATGATGAGCAACAATTAGTAATGCCACAAGTTTTATTACTACACCAAAAATTGATGCAACAGTAAACAAATTTTTCTTTAAAAATTTTTTTTAAAAAATTTGCGAAATCAAAAAATCGGTTGAATTTTTACAGCAACAATAAAAACATTATTGTATGGCAACCAAAAAAACTACACCTTCAAAGAAAGCAGCAAAGCCTGCTGCTAAAAAAGCGTCTACTTCAAAACCGGCTGTGGCAAAGAAAAAAGGCAAAGCTGCTGAGGAAGAAGATTTAGAATTTCCAGCAATGGAAGATGACGAATTTAAAGTGAACGATGACGACATAGAAATGAACATGTTTAGCGATGGTTTCGACGACGATGATTATTAATCACACATTGCTCCCATAAAGCGAAAAATATTTATCTTATCGCTTTATTCAATTTACATACCAACCCAAATTTATTTTTTGAAAGTGCGCAGCAATGGGCTTTTTTGCATGAAACTTGTTGTGTGTTGCACAATAATAATTATCACAATTATCCATTTCAAAAATTGGATGGTGCAATTGCTGTAGGTGCAAAATTTGAAATTAAAAGTGATGATGCAAAAAATGCCTTTGTAAAAATTGAATCGTTTTTAAAATTACATTCTCAACAGTATTGCTTTGGTTATTTTGGTTACGATTTAAAAAATGATATAGCGCCATTACATTCTCAACTGCCCGATTACAGTGAGTTTCCATCTTTTTACTTTTTCATTCCGCAGCACATTTTGTTGCTAAAAAATAATTCGGTTGAAATTATTAGTGATGATGCCGATAAAATTTTTGAGGAAATTAATTCGATTGAAAATGAAAAAACTGCGCCAACAATTTCTATTCAATTTCAACATCGCACTTCAAGAGAAAAATATTTGAGCGATGTAAATGCGCTTCAGCAGCATATTCACAACGGCACTGTTTATGAAATCAATTATTGTCAAGAATTTTTTGCTGAAAATATTTCTATTTCAGCATCAGACATTTTTACAAAATTGAACCAAAAAAATGGTGGTCCTTTTGCTGCATTTTTTAAACATCTACAATTTCATGTGTTGTGCACTAGCCCCGAACGATTTATCAGCAAGCAATCTAACACCATCATTTCGCAACCCATTAAAGGCACGATTAAACGTAGCGCAAATGAAATGAAAGATGAGCAATTGAAAAATGAGTTGAAAAATTCGGAAAAAGAACGAGCTGAAAATGTGATGATTGTAGATTTAGTACGCAACGATTTGGCGCAATCGGCTGAAACTGGAACGGTGGAAGTACCTGATTTATATGGCATTTACAGCTTTGCCACGGTTCATCAAATGATTTCGACTGTAACAGCGAAGGCGAAAAAAAATATTTCCAACATCGAAATTATTAAAAATGCTTTTCCAATGGGCAGCATGACTGGTGCGCCAAAATATACAGCCATACAATTGATTGAACAATATGAAAAAACGAAACGTGGTTTGTATAGTGGCTCTGTTGGCTACTTTGCGCCCGATGGCGATTTTGATTTTAATGTGGTGATTAGAACTTTATTGTACAACGCCGAGAAAAAATATCTTTCTTACAGCACCGGCAGTGCGATAACTTTGGATGCCGATGCAGCACAAGAATATGACGAATGTTTGTTGAAAGCCACTGCATTATTTGATTTGTTTAAATGAAAAATTATGACTTTAAAAGAAGCACAACAACAAGTAGATGATTGGATAAAAACTAATGGTGTTCGCTATTTCAACGAGTTAACAAATATGGCAATGTTGACCGAAGAGGTGGGCGAAGTAGCAAGAATTATTGCTCGAAAATATGGCGAACAATCTTTCAAAAAAAGTGATGAAGGAAAAAATTTGAGCGATGAATTGGCTGATGTTTTATTTGTGTTGATTTGTTTAGCCAATCAAACTGGAATTGATTTAACTGATGCGTTGCTACAAAATTTTGAAAAGAAAAATGCACGTGATAAAAATCGGCATCATGAGAATGAGAAGTTGAAAAAATAAATTTTCTTGAAACGGGCTACTAAAGTTATTTACAACTAAAAATAAAATTGGCTACATCAAAATAAAATTTCAATGTAGCCAATTTTGTGGTGTGGGCCGGGGTTGAACCGGCGACACATGGATTTTCAGTCCATTGCTCTACCAACTGAGCTACCGCACCATCATCTGTTTTTTCGGAGTGCAAATGTAAGCCGCTATTTTTAATTTTGAAAAAAACAATCCATAAATTTTTAAAGAATTTTTATTCAAGCCTATTTGCAAATAATATTTAAACGTGCAGCAATAAACATAACTACACTTTTTTATTATTTACCTTTGCAGCCTTATGTTTAATAATTCGAGAACCAGAGCAGCTATTATCACCATTTTTTTGGTGTTATTTTTAGACCAATGTTTAAAAATTTACATTAAAACACATTATCGTATTGGCGATGAAACGCAGATTTTAAGCTGGTTTCGGTTTCATTTTATTGATAATGAAGGCATGGCGTTTGGTTTAAAATTG
>CAIQHW010000103.1 GCA_903871715.1 uncultured bacterium | reverse complement strand
TCTGTAAGCCGCTTCCAATCGGCGATTTGAGCAAATACCAAATTTATTCTTTCGGTTCGAAATGTGTGATTTTGACGATTGTAGTAAATTCCTTCAGGAAACATTAATTTTTGCAACTTCTCTTTTGCTGTATAATCCGCAGAACTCCATGCTGTGGTGAGTTGTGTGCTAAAATTAAGCGCAGTTTCTAAGTTGTTTTGTAGGTTCGAAATGTCAATATTAGAATCACATAAATTTTCCTCTATTGTCTTTTTTTCTTGTTGGTATTTCAATAAGAATTTTTCATAAACAGGTTTGGGAATCTCTATTTTAATAAAATGCCTTTCTTCTAAATCATCAATCTTTTTCTGTACGTCCTACCTTTAGCTTGAAAGTTTTCAACCCACACTTCCAGTCCAATTCTTTTTTTGCTAAAAATCATTCAGATAATTTTTGCGAAAGGTATTGATTTGAGATGATTTTTGCAAAAAAAATCTTTATATAATATGCAGAAATAAATAATTTTAAAAGTAAAAATCATTGAAAGAAAACTTTTGTCAAGGGGTGCATTCATAAGTTTTCAGTAGGCAGATTCACTAAAGCCCCAGTATTTTTTCAAAGTGTCCATCATGTCGCGAAAGCGCTCATAATCAACCGGCTTCACCATGTAGCCAGCAATCCCGAGTTGGAAAGAACTCCATTTATCATTTTGGTCTAAACTTGTAGTAAGCACAACCACTGGTATAATTCGCCACTGCTCGTTTTTTTTAATTTGTTCTAAAAATTCAATCCCATTCATTTTGGGCATATTGATATCAAGAATGATTAAGCTTGGTAAATCTTTGGTAAGTTTTAGATATTCCAACCCTTCTTCGCCATTACTCACCACATGCAAAGGGTTTTCAAAATGCAATTGCTTCATCGCTCTTTTAATAGTCATAACATCTACAGTGTCATCTTCTAAGAGCAAGATTGATTTAGTTTTGTCCATTTATTTTAGATTATTTTAGATTGCACAACATTTCAAAGACATTAAAATTTTTATTTTATCATTTTCGGAACTGTGAAGTAAAATTTACTCCCTTTTCCTACTTCCGATTCTACTCTGATTAATCCACCGTTTGATTCTACAATTTTCTTTACGATGGATAAACCGATGCCCGTACTTTCATATTCATCACGTGGTTTGAGTGTTTGGAAAATTTGAAAAATTTTGGTAAAATATTGTTCTTCAATTCCAGGTCCATTATCCTCCACAAAAAACTCCCAGTTTTTTCCCAGGTCATTTACGCCCACTTTTATTCTTACTTTTTCCTTATCGTTGTATTTAATTGCATTGCTAATCAGATTTTGTAATACCTGTTCATACTTCACATCTTCAAATTGAACAGTAGGCATATTTTGTTGTACTTCAAATTCTAAATTATCACCTGTAGAAAGTGCATCAATCACACCTGCCACTACTTGTTGGGTGTCTTGGGTAATCACATTGTTTTTCACTCTACCAATTCTTGAATAATTCAAAACACCTTCAATTAGGTTGTGCATACGATGTGTACGCTGGTCGAGCAGATTCAAAATATTTTTCCCTTCGTCATCTAATTTTTCTTGATAGTCCATTTTCAACCAACTTGCTAATGAACCAATAGCTCTGAGCGGTGCTTTTAAATCATGCGTAACGATGTAAGCAAAATCATTCAATTCCTGATTAGCAACTTTGAAATTCTGCAATGCTTCTTCTTGCTTGCGTTCCAATTCTAATCGCGATGTTATATCTCTCGATAAAGCTACCACAAACTCTTGCCCGTCAACTTCTACATAATTCGATTGTACCTCAACTGGAAATGAATCACCTTTTTTAGTTCGTAATTCCCCACGAACCAACATACCACTTTCAGCTGGTTTTAATTGTTCATTAAAATGAATATCCCATTGTGCCGGGTCTTTGAACAATAATTCAATTTGCTTGATGTTCATTTTTTGCAACTCTTGTTTACTATATCCTAATCTTGAACTTCCAGCTTCGTTGATGAAAGTAAAATCGCCGTTTCGGTCAATAATCTGAACAATGTCAGAAGTTTGTTGTATCAAGCGTTCTAGCAAAATCAATTTCTTCTCATATTCTTTTCTTCGGGTAATGTCTAATTGAATGCTGATGTATTTTTCAACTTGCCCTTTATTATTAATAATTGGACTTACTTGAATGTTTACCCAATATTCTTTACCGCTTTTGGTATAGTTAATTATTTCCTCTTCGAATGACTTACCCGTTTTTAATTTTTCGCTAATTGCTGTTATAGTTTTTGGGTAAGTGTTTTTTCCTTGCAATAACAAACCTGGCTTTTTATCTCTAACTTCTTCCAACACATA
>CAIQHW010000102.1 GCA_903871715.1 uncultured bacterium | reverse complement strand
TTTGTGTGTCCATGTTCTTTTTTCAGAAACTTTATACCCGATAATGCTAATTGTTTTGCCAATATGTTTTCTTAAATCTTTTGCTTTTAATGTTGAATTTAATTCATCTTTTAACAATAAAAATGGAGAGCATAATGGAAAGCCTAACAATTCAATTTCATCAAAAGCATCGTCAAGCCATGAATGGTGAAGCGTTGGCAATTGATAGCTTTTAGGTTTGATATCAAACAATTCTTTTGTTAGCGATTTTTTTCGTGGATTGATTTGCATGTGAGCCTGCCATAACAACTCTTTTTTATTTACGCCACTAAAAGCAAAAGCACCAACCCTAATCAACAAAATAATTTGCTCTAATGAAATGGCAGTTCGTTTTATAAAATCGTACAAATCTTTATAGTAGCCATTTGTAGCACGTTCATTCAAAATAATCTGAATAGTATTTTTCTCAATTTCATTAATCAATTGAAAGCCCAGATAAATTGTTTCGCCTTCAATTGTACAAACCACATCACTATGATTTATACACGGAGCAATAATTTTTGCTCCATGCATTCGGGCTTCATGCACATATAATTCAACTCTATAAAAACCACCACCATTGTTCAATACAGCCGTCATGTATTCTAATGGGAAATATGCTTTGAGATATAAAGCCTGAAAACTTTCTACCGCATAACTTGCTGAGTGTGCCTTTGAAAATGCATAATTGGCAAAGCTTTCAATCTGATTCCAGATTTCTGTTATTGCTTTTTCTGAATGATTTTTCTTTCTGCAATTCTCAAAAAATTTATCTTTCACTTCATGAAATTCATTACGCTGCTTGAATTTCCAACTCATACCACGACGCAAATAATCAGCATCTGCTAATGATAATCCTGCAAATTTATGCGCCACTTTTATCACATCTTCCTGATAAACCATTACACCATAGGTCTCTTTCAGAATTTCATACAATTCTGGTAATGCTTGTTGCGCTTGATTTCTACGATTTTCATCACGATAACGTAAAATGTATTCATTCATCATTCCGCTTTTGCTAACACCAGGTCGAATGATGGAACTGGCAGCCACCAATCGCAAATAATCATCAGCCTGCAATTTCGAAAGCAACATTCGCATAGCTGGAGATTCAATGTAGAAACAGCCAATGCATTTTCCTTCACTCAATAATTTCTTTACCCGTTCATCATTTTTAAATTTATTAGTATTATGAATATCAACTTCAATACCTCTGTTTTGCTTGATAATTTCTAAGGCATCTTTAATTTTTCCTAAACCACGTTGACTTAAAATATCGAATTTTGCCAAGCCAATATCTTCTGCTTCCAACATGCTGAATTGCGTTGTAGTATAGCCTTTGGGCGGCATAAAAGTAGCCGTATAAGTAGTGATTGGTTTTTCGGAAATAATAATTCCGCTGGCATGAATGCTCAAATGGCTTGGTTTTTCAGCAATCAGAGAACTGTATTTCATTACCAAATCGCTTATATAATCAAGGTCATTGAAATCTTCAAGATGTTGCAATTTATCAATTTCATGCGGAGGCATTCCAAATACTTTTCCTAATTCACGAATCATAGCATCTTTTTGAAATGTGCTGTAAGTAGCCAACAAAGCAGCATTAGGGTATGTATCAAAAATGTATTTCGTTATATCATCACGGTCAGTCCAGTTAAAATCAATATCAAAATCAGGAGGATTATTTCTGTGAATATTAATAAATCTTTCGAAATATAAATCCAAATCAATTGGGTCAACATCAGTAATTCTCAATAAATACGCCACCATACTATTAGCGCCACTTCCACGACCCACATAAAAATAGTTTTTGCTTTGTGCATATTTTACAATATCCCAATTGATTAAAAAGTAAGACGTGAAATTCATTTGTTCAATTACTTCCAATTCGTTTTCCAATCGAGCTCTTACGCTTTCCGTAATTTTATTTTTATAACGATAATGCAAACCTTTTTCACATTCTTCTCTCAATATTTTTCTGTCTTCATCAAAAGTTCCTGTGAAATATTTTTTGTTTTTATTACTCAATTTACCAAAATCAAAATGCACATCACATGCACTCAATAATCTTTCTGTATTTTCAACAATGAAAGTATAATCCATGAAAGCTTCAATCAGCTTTGCTTTTGGTGGCATTGTTTCATCAGGAGAAGTTTGTTCTTCTTTTGGTAATTTGCTTAGCAAAACATTTTTATCAATTGCTCTTAGTAATCGATGAGCATTAAAATCTTTTTTAGAAGTAAATGTTACAGGATGTAAAATCACTAAATTGTTTTTCAATTTTTCTATTGGCAAAAATTGTAATTGCAACAATTCCTTTTCATGAACACCAATAAATTCATTTGGCTGCAACTCAAATCCATCATAGGTTTTCAATGGATAAATGACAAATACATTTTCAAATTTTGGAGCTCTTTTATCAATAAGTTTATCCTGATGAAGATGATAAGAGAGTTGTTCATTCAACTCTTTAAAGCCTTCATTGTTTTTTGCAATGCCAATATATTGTTGCTGAATTCCGTTTCGAAAATCAATCCCAACATTCACTTTAATATCATATTCATGACTTAAACGTAAAGATTCTAAAACCGCCGAAGTGCAATTTATATCTGCTACTACATAATTATCATAGCCATTTTTCTTTACTAGTAATAGTAAATCTTTTGGGTCAAAAACACCATAGCACAAACTAAAATTTGTATGACAAT
>CAIQHW010000101.1 GCA_903871715.1 uncultured bacterium | reverse complement strand
GGTAAAACCTGCGGCTATCAATAATTTGGTGGCAATGCGTTTGATGGGTGTACAATTGTATCATGCGAATAAATACGACCAAGAAATGTTTGAAAAACTATTGCATGAAATTGAATCGAATAAATTTTTAGCGCACTTAAAAGATTTGGGACACAAGGTTAGTAGTGTATTTATGTTGTGTAATTATTTGCACGAAGTGAAAGCATTTGAAACAATTATTGGTTTGTATGAAAGCAAAATTGAGCAACAAAAACTAACGCTTGGTTATTGGGCTGAACTGAATTTTATTCAATTGAAAGTGCTTTATGCTGCTGCACTTTATGAAAGTAAAAATGCAAAAAAGGCAAAGCTAATTTTTAAAGAAATTGATATTGCAAAGGCTGATTTGAATTTTCATTTTAGGATAAAAAGTGTGTATGAAAATGTGGAGCGGTGTTTAAAATAACATCAAGAAACCTGCGGCTGTGGCGGCTGTAATTAAGACCCAATCTTTTTGTTTTAGTGAATCGTTGAAAATAAATATGCCTACGATGAGAATGATTATCTCGAATAAAAAGCCTAATAAAATATTGATGCTTACTGGAATTTTGGTGAGTGTGAAATAACTTAAAATGCTGCCGCCTGTAACCATTGCGCCAATGACAAAGCAAGTGAATAAACTTTTTTGATTGATGGATTTCGGAAATGTTTTTTTGTCTTTGAACAAGATTAAAACGTAAGAAGAAATGAGAACGCAACATTCCATAATTAAGCCAAAATAAAGTACGCCAAATTGTTGAATGGCTTTGAGATAAAAAACAAAAGAGATGCCCCAAAACAAGCTGCTCAAAAGGATGAGGAAAACTTCGTTAGAAATTTTGAATTGCATTATTTGCTCTCGTTGATGAATGAGAAAGCCAATGATTACAATAGCCAAAGCGAAATATTTTGCGGTGCTTATTGTTTCGTGATATAGAAAAATGGAAGTGAGAAATGAAAATACTGTTGCAATGGGTGCAATGGAATTGATGAAACTAAATCGTCCTGTTTGAATGGCTGATGTAAAAAAATACAATCCCCAAAAACTAAACAAACACAATGCAATTGTAAGCAACCAATCAGCAAATGAAACGCTTGTAAATGGTTGTGTTAATTCTGTTGGTTTGATGAAGAAACATACAGCAATTGCCATTAAGGTAACGCTGAAAACTGTTCGATAAAAAATGATAGTGTGGTTAGTGTTGTTTGTTAAAACCTTTTTCCAAAGTATTCCCGACACTAAAAAGAATAGTGCCGAAATGATTTTAGAAATAATTGGTAGGCTTTCGTTTAGCATTTAAGGTGGTTGTCGAAATATGGAATTTTACAAAGATAAACGGTGGGGCGAAGCCCTACCGTTTTTTTGTTTGTATTTATTTGTGTTTGTTGGTGGATGGGTTCCGAAAATATCAATTGAAATGCAAAGTAAAAGTTGATTTAAAAATTAAGGTTAAGAAGTGAAATAAGAACGGTTTTACTTTACTTTGAAAACCAAATGACAATATTAATACTTCGCAAATTTCTATGAATACAAACCAAAGTAAAGTTTCTCGTTATAAAGCAATTGACGGCGAAATAGGTTTCATTAATGAACTTGCTTCTAAACAAAGTGGTAGTGTTTTATATGATGGTAAAAGTATAGTCGCTGAAATTGAAAAAAAGGATGAAGTTTTCATGTATCGTATTGGTGATATAATAGACTTCGACATTGACGGAATCGAATTTGATTTCACTTCAGAAAATTGTCAACTTCTGATTGATGCACCTATTACAGCACATAGAAATTCTTTAAAAGTAAAAGAAAAATTGGTAAGTCGATATTCAGAGGGAGAGATATATTCTTTTAGGAACAAGGTATTTGAGAAGAAGCAAGCGAATTACCAAAGGGGTTATTATTATTTGGGAAAAGACAAATTAATTTATGACTATTTTGGTTCAATAAGTTTTATTAGAATCAATGTTAATGGCAATCAATACCTAATTTCTTGCGTTGAGAAATATCTTGTTGTTGAATCGGTTGAAATAATTGATTACGAAATATTTTCTGAAAACTGTTACAACATTATGATTGCAATAGGTTTTGTATCGGGAGATTTTATTCAAAACGAAACCTATACTTTTCAGCGAACCGATAAGGAAAGTCAAGAATTTTCGGGTTACGAATACCGACAGCTACGTTCAAGTTCTCATTCCATCTATCATCCTCTTACTCATAATCCATTCAGTTATGGTCGTTTTATTGGTCGTGAGATTGCCGAGCAACTTTCTGAAAACAAAAGCTTAAAACCTTGTGATGAAGTTTCATTTTCAAAACTGGTCGAACTGATTGAAAACAATTCACAGATTCAATACGCTTTAGTGCTGTTCAATGAAGCTAACAACAACTCTCTTTCTTTATTGATTCAGAACAATTGTTTTTATGCTGTATTTGAAGTATTGAAGAAATTCTTTGCTGAAAAATTCAAAGGTCAACTTCCAATGGGATATTCGAATGCAGGAAATATTGAGAAGTATAAAATTATATTCAGTAATCTAATCTCACTTACTGATGAAGAGTTTAAAACATTAGAGAAGCGAAACTTTTTTTTGCATGGAGATATAAAGAATATGAAAACAAGGGAAATGGTTGATATAATGCAAAAACAGATTACTCTCATTTACCGTTTAGTGTTCACGTACATTGGATTTGATGGTTATATTATTGACCATTATGCCATGAGGAATATGCCAGAAAGAGCTTTTATAAAAGTAAATTGATAGCAGTTAAAAAACGAAAAGGTGGGGCGTAGCCCACCTTTTTTTGTTTGTGTTTTTTATGTCGGTTGGTGCTGCCTGTCTGCCGTCAAGAAGCTGGAATGGTAGAAGCTGCGTAAAGCGTTGGCTGCTGCTGCAAATGTGGTGCATGCCAAAATCAAATAAAATAATGCACCTCTTTTGCAGCAGCTTTAAGTGTAGCAAATATGGCTTCGCCAAAAAGTAACTCGTCAAGGTGGTGAAATGGTTGTTGTCAAAATGGAAGTCGTCTGAATGAATTTGTTGTTCGTCTTGTCGTGTTTGTAAAAAATGAAAAGTGAGAAATGGGTTGCTGATAACTTGTATATAAGTGCCACGTTATGGCACTAAGCCGCCTATTTTTGGTTGGCT
>CAIQHW010000100.1 GCA_903871715.1 uncultured bacterium | reverse complement strand
AGTTGAAGCAGAAAAATTGTTCATAAAGGCTTTTATCAAATGTTACAGCAAACAGCTGTATTGATGCCAACGAAGATAATAGGTGTTTATCGTTTTGAAAAAGCCCTTTCATCTTTGCATCAGTTAGTTTACTCACTAAATTATTCTACTTGGCTTCGTAAGGATACTAGCTTCGGCGAAGAGTGAATATTTTATTTTGACCACATTTTTATAGCGTCAATAAATGCTCTTTGTTGGTCGATGAAAACATTGTGAGAACAGTTGTCGAAGTATTTTAAGTGGCTTACACCAATTAAGTTTTGCAAATCGGTAACTTGTTGAACCGAGTAAAGCCCATCGTCTTTACCATAAAGTCCATAGATTTTTATTTGCTGCTTTTGTAAAACTTGTAAATTTTTGGTAAGGTCGATAGTGGTATATTTTTCATTCTTCCAAAAACCTTGTGGTGCTTCATACGACATTTGCGAAGCATTCTTTATCAATATACTATCTGTTCCGAATTTTGAATAAATATTTTTAGCCTCAGCAGTTGGATTTTTAGGCGAATAAAAACCATTTTGCATAGCATGCATAAAACAATAAGAACTGTAATCAATACTTGTTGTGTCCATACTTTCAAGTAGGGTAATGTAGTTTAGATTTACTTGGTCACCTTTAGTTTTGTAAATGTTTTTTGACCTTTCTATAATGTTTTTAAAAGTTTTTTGCAAAGAAACAGGCGCACCTACTAATATTATTGATTGCACTTTTGCAGGATTAGTTTCAGCAAAAAGTGTTGCCACAATACCACCGAAACTGTGCCCTATTAAAGTTGCTTTGCTGAGGTTGAATTTTTTATAAATAGTGTTTAAATCGTCGAAAGTTTCTTTGAAAGTAAATTTAGCATTAGCATCATTGCTTCGTCCTTCGCCACGTCGGTCATACACTATTACAAAGAAACCATTGTCTGCCAATTGTTGTGCAGTAGTAGCTTCAAAGTTTGCACAATTATAACCAGGTCCACCATGAAGGAATATAATCGGTTTGTCTTTACTGTTGCCAAATGTTTTGGTGTAAATACTTTGTGCTTTAACAACAAAAGTTGCTAAAAACAGAATGGTGAAAATGGCTGCCCTCATTTTATTTGTTTTTAAAAGTTAGTTTTTCAAATTCTTTTTCCTCGGTTTGTGTCCTCAATAAACACACGAAGATACTCTTTTCCTATGCTTCAATCTGCTGCTACAAAAGAGTATTAGAAGGTTTGGTTTATTATCTGTTCTACAGTTGCTGCCAATTGCTTTTTCAAATCGGTGGTGTCCGTATAAACAATTTGAAAATCACTGATGCCTGAAACAGTGGTTGAATGTGCTGTGTCCTTTTGCCGAAGGTAAATAATTGTTTTGCCCTTTGCTTTTGCATAACCTACTTCTATTCCAATCCCAATTCCTTTATCAGATGTTTCTGCTAATAATAGGTCGCAATTATCTATATCAGCCATTGCTTGCTGCATCATTTGTCGTTCTTGAGACTTATCAAATTGATAATGGTCAACAAATACAAAAGCCGAAATCTTCCACTCATTTAATACCTCCACTATGGCATTAATTTCTTTATCAACCGATTTTCTTTTACTAAAACTTACTGCAATATAGGCTTTCATGATTTTGAAAATGTTTTTCGGTTGCTTGTCCTCGTTTGGGGCTTTGGTGTTGTGTTAAGCCAACGAGGAGAATTTGGTTTTATCGTTTCAAACGACTAGCCACTTTCATCCTCGTTTCCTACGCTTTATTCCTTTGCTACAAAGGAGGACGAGCTGGGTATTCAATGAACAAATTCCTTAATTATTCTTGATGAAGATTTATCAAGAACCTGAATTGTTCGATAAATTTCTTTGAAATAACTCAGCATGTCCTTCTTTAAACATTGATTTTCGGATTTGATAAAATTAAATAAATCAGCTCCATCTTTTGTCAAAAAATAAAATGAGTTTATTTCAGGTGTTACAGAGTTAGATGGTTCTGAAACAAATTCTCCAAAAAAATTACTTATTGGTAGGAAGAAATAATTGTAGTAGAATTCTAAATCGTAATTGCT
>CAIQHW010000099.1 GCA_903871715.1 uncultured bacterium | reverse complement strand
TAAATTTTTAGCAATAATTTTTTGAAAAAAATGTGTGAAATGCGAAAGTAACAAAAACTATTTTCTGAAAATTTTAAAATTAGAAATTACAATTTCCATTTCAACATTTCATCCGCAAGTTTTCTGTCGTTGCTCAATCGAGGTACTTTATTTTGCCCTCCTAATTTGCCCACACTTTTCATGTAGTTGATAAACGCATGGCGTTGTAATGGGCTAATTACAAGGCTTCGCAGGATATTTCCTGTAATTAAATCGTTATAATAAATATTCAGTTTGCGCATTTTTGCATCCACCGCCAAAGCGAAATTTTGCAAATCATTTGGTGCATTTTCAAACTCAATCAACCACTCGTGATATGGCAATCCACTTGAAGGATTAACTTGCGGAGCTACTGTAAATTCAACAATTTTAACGTGCTGTTCCATTGCAGTTTGCATCAAAGCTTTTTCTACTTCTTCGGAAATTACATGTTCGCCAAACGCACTAATAAAATGTTTGAGGCGCCCTGTAACCATGATGCGATAAGGGTTTAGGCTTACAAATTTTATAGTGTCGCCAATTAGGTAACCAAACAAACCTGCGTTGGTATTTAAAACCAGCGCATAATTTACGCCCAATTGCACATCTTTCAAATGCAGCCGTGTAGGCTTCTCGAAGCCAAATTCTTGCAACGGAATAAACTCAAAAAATATGCCTGAATTGGTATTTAACAACAAACCTTCTTCTTCTTGCGAATCTTGAAAAGCTAAAAAACCTTCGCTGGCTGGATAAGTTTCAATCGTGTCAATTCTCCGCCCTATTGATTCCATTAGCTTTTGGCGATAGGGTTCAAAATTAACACCACCATAAACCATCACCGAAAAATCAGGAAATAATTTGCCAATCTTTTTGCCACTGCGTTTTTCCAATTCATCAAAATACATTTGTGTCCAGGGTGGTATGCCGCTAATTAGCGTCATGTTTTGGTCTATCGTTTCGTCGCAAATTTTCTCCAATTTTGTTTCCCAATCATCAATGCAATTGGTATTGTAGGATGGCATTTGATTCGTGCGCAAATAAACAGGAATATGATGATTTACAATTCCAGAAAGTCTTCCAGTTGGTATTCCTCCGATTCTTTCCAATTCAGGTGTGCCACTTAGAAAAATCATTTTACCGTCCGAAAATTTGGTGTTGCCAGTTTCATTCATATACATCAACAAAGCATTTCGGGCCGTATCAATATGGTTATCAATCGAATCTTTTGTAATCGGCAAATATTTTACACCGCTGGTTGTGCCACTCGATTTTGCAAGATAAATGGGCTTTCCGGGCCACAACACATGTTGTTTACCCTCTTTAATTTGTGCAATGTAAGGTTGCAAATCTTCATAATCTTGCAAAGGCACAGCAGCAATAAAATCTTGATAATTTTGAATTTTTGAAAAGGAATGATCTTTGCCAAACACAGTGTTAACAGCCTTTTTCAGCAGCAATTTTAAAATTTCATCTTGATTTGCCAATGCATTTACTTTGTTGCGTTTTAATTGTCGAGCAACATAAATGGCATAAGGTTTTGCCAATAACGATTTCAGCTTCACGAGTTCAAAAAAATTTCTTTAAAAAAATGATGCACAAAGATAACCTTATTATAAACGATGCGTTATAATTTTTTTCAGAACTATTTTGTTGTGCTAAAAGCATTTACTTTGCTGCGTTTTTAAATTAAAAAATCCAAAAAATGTTTACTATTGCCATACACGGCGGCGCAGGTACTTTGAGTAAAAGTGCGATGACAACCGAAAAAGAAAAAGCTTATCACACAGCCTTGCAAGCGGCTTTGCAGGCCGCTAAAATTATTTTAGAAAATGGCGGCGAAGCCTTAAATGCAGTGGAAGTGGCGGTGATTGGATTGGAAAATTGTCCGTTGTTTAATGCTGGCAAAGGTGCTGTTTTTAATCACAATGGCGAACACGAATTGGATGCCTCCATCATGTGTGGCAAAAACAACGCAGGCGGTGCTGTGGCTGGTTTGAAGCACATTGCTAATCCAATTGCATTGGCAAAAATGGTATTACAAAAATCACAACACGTGATGTTGATGGGTGATGGCGCAGAACAATTTGCCAAAGAAAACGGTGTTGAATTAGTTGACCAAAAATATTTTTACAACGAATTTCGCTATCAACAATGGCAAAAAATAAAAGACGAAAACACATTTGCATTAGACCATTCTGTGGAAATTAAAAACCCAAAAATGGGTACTGTAGGCGCAGTGGCAGTTGATGTGCATGGCAATTTAGCAGCAGCTACTTCCACTGGCGGCATGACGAATAAAAAATGGGGCAGAGTGGGTGATACTTCCATTTTAGGCGCAGGCACTTATGCTAGCAATGCCACATGTGCTGTAAGTTGTACAGGTCATGGCGAATTTTTTATCGAGCAAGTAGTAGCGTATGATGTGCATTGTTTGATGCTCTATAAAAATTTAAGTTTGCAACAAGCCACCGAATTTGTGGTAATGGATAAATTGAAAAAACTAAATGCTGAAGGTGGATTAATTGCCGTGGATAAAAACGGTAATCACTCATTAGTATTTAACAGCGAAGGTATGTACAGAGCTTATTTCAACAGCAACCAAAATAAAGTTGTTTCTAAAATTTATTAAAAATTGAGAAGCAACTTTAAAGTAAGTAGTTTTAGTAAATTCTAAAACAAGGCACAGTTTTTTATTTCCTTCTACTTATTTCTTGTTTTATCAATTTCAATTCGCGACTCATTTGACCTGAAATAGCAGTATTTTCTTGTGCTCTACGAATTAAATAAGGCAACACATCGCCTACTGGACCAAACGGTAAATACTTGCAAGCATTGTAACCACTTTGAGCCATATTGAAAGTAATATGGTCGCTCATGCCAAATAATTGGGAAAAGAAAATGTGGGGATGATTAGACTCAATATTTTTTGTCTGCATCATTTCTACCACTTGCAAATGCGACTGTTCATTATGCGATGCACAGAAAAAGGCAACATGCTCAATTGATTGTAAACACACTTTTACAGCAGCATCAAAATCTTTATCAGTGGAAATTTTATCAGGCTGAATTGGACTCTCATAACCCATTTGTTCTGCACGTTTGCGCTCTTTTTCCATGTAGGCACCACGAACTAATTTTATTCCAAACACAAAATTATTTTCTTTAGAAAGTGCAATACATTTTTTTACAAATGCCAATCTATCGTGTCTGTAAAGTTGCGCTGTGTTGTAAATCACTGCTTTTGTTTTGTTAAATTGCAACATCATGCCGTTTACCAAAGCATCTAAAGGGTCTTGAATCCAGCTTTCTTCAGCATCTACTAAAATGGCTACATTTTTTTGTGCAGCGCTTTCGCAAATAGTAATCAATCTGTTTTTTATACGGCGAAATTCTTCTTGTTCATCAGTTGTTAGCGGTTGTTTGGCATCTAATTTTTCCAGTAATTCAAATCTTGCCAAGCCAGTTATTTTTAAACTAATAAATGGAACACCGGCTCTGGAAGCGTATTCTACAACATTTAATAGTTCCTTTAAG
>CAIQHW010000098.1 GCA_903871715.1 uncultured bacterium | reverse complement strand
CTCTTCTGGTCTTTAAGGTCTCTAAGTTTATTCTGAATATTCATTTGTTGTCGTGTCGTTTTACCATTGGCTATAACGGAAAAGCATTGGCGAAGGCGGGGATTAAAAAGCACAAAAGTTGAATTTAGCACTACTGTTTATAGAAAGCACAAATGCTCAAATAAGCACTTCACACCCGCTTTTGCCAATGCAATGTTGTGTGTGGTTTTTATTTTTCAGGTAGTTGTCAAATAGATAATTGTCAATATATATCAATAGTTCTTCGTTTCCATTTTCTAAAACGATGTCGGTTAAATTTTTTGGAAGATTAGCAAATCCATTAAAAGTTGCCCAAAAACTATATGCAATATCAAGGCAAGAAACTTTATTTGAGTGTATCAAATTAGTAAATTCGTCAATACTGTTGGGCTTGAAAATAGTACAAATAAAGGAAATAAGAATTTGATTATCAGGGAAATTATAATCACTTGTTCTGCTTGAACGATAATCTATCAAATTATTTAGATTTCTTATTACGTTTAGCCCATTTTCTGTTTTTGACAACTCTGATTTAGTGAAATTGTCAAGCAAATAAATTGCTAAATCTGTTGCTTTTGCATTCAGATTATTCTCATCTGTTTTTGAGTGTGATAAAAGAATGTTTGTGCAAAGTTTGTATAACGACAAATCAAAGTCATTCAAATCGTCAATGGAAGATGAACTAAATAAGGCTATAAAATCCAAATAGTTGTTTGATGGATTTTGCCAATGATTAGTTAATTTAACAATGTCAAATTTGACATTATCAATTTGAGGGTAAGAAGCCCCCTTTTTATTTTCGGATAGATTTTGACTTACCCAAAATGATAAGTCTGTTATATAGCCTGCAATTCTAAAATACTGTTCTTCAACTGAATTATCAAAGTCTGTTCGCCCAAGTGTAACAAATTTTTGTAAATCCATTCTTAAATATGAAATCTGTTGTTCTAAATCAGATTTTTCGGGCTTTAAATCTGAAATTTCGGATTTAATTTCTTCAATTTCAGTATCAATTCTTTCACGTTCTGCTTTTTCTGGTGAATTGGCTTTTGGTCGTTTAGGTCGGTTTTCTTCAAGATATTTTTTTCTTTCACGCAGTTCATACTCTTTACCACGAATAGAATATAACCGTCTTTCAAGTTCATCTATTTGCTTTTGAATAGATTTGACTTCTTCCTTGTCAAGCCCTTCAACGTGTCTTTTTTGGCGTGATAACTCCGCAAACCTTTTTTCTTGTAGTTTGATAAGTTCTTCTAAACGAACAGTAATATTGTCGTAACCAAAATTTTGTTGGTTAGGAAAAACTAATTTGAACAATGAATTTGACTTACCTAATTCATTCTTAAATTCGTCATAATCATTTAGATTGAATGATTGTGTAATCTCAATTTTGCCTTTTATTCCTGTTATGAGGTTATGTAATTCTTGAAAAGTCCGTTCTAATTCTATTTCATCATCTGTTTTCTGTCCTAACGAACCACAAAGAAAACCGTAAATAAAGCCTTTTATGTGGTTAAAAGCCTTATCAAAAAAAACTCCATTATTATCTAATATAAGGTTTAGTATAGGGAAATTAGTACGTTTTTTTAGATTTGGTTGCTTAGGAAGTGAGTAGAGTATATCAGTTTCCTTATTGTTTCCAAAAGCATATTTTACATTGTACTTGTTCAAAGTTTTAACTTCCGTGCTTGGGGTAGCCATTGCGATAAACAAATATTTTTCGTCATCATTTGGAAATAAAACAAAGAAGTTTCCTTTTCTGAGGTAGATGCTCTTAAAGTAGTAAGCAATATTAGTTTCTTTATCCTTAACTAAAAAAGTAGGGTCTAAGTCATCTTCATAAATGCCTATGAATATCGCACAACCCGACGAAGGGCTAAAATCAAAATAATCAGAAAAAACAACCACACTATTTTCTGTCTGTATTAAAGTTCCGCTATCGTCTGTCAATGTATTGTAAGGCATACCAAACATTCTTTTTTCGTAAAAAGAATGTGGTGATACGCTTTCAGATGCAAATACACCATTAAGATTTAATGATGATAAAGGAATGAAATATCTCTTTTTTGTCATTTTTTTGTTATGTATTTTTCAGGTACATCTTTCATTAAGGCTGTAATTTTATCTTGGTAAAGAACAAAAACTTGATTACTGGTTCTTGTAATAGCCACATAAAATTCATTACGTTTCAACCCATTTTTATACAAGTCGTCATTTGCAAATGGTATGAAAACAGTATCAAATTGAGTTCCCTTTGCACTGTGGTATGTTAATACGCAAGGCAAATTACTTTGAAAATTTAAAGTATCAATTTGATTGTATAGTGCAGAGCCAAATTCACTATCCATAAAATCTGTATAGGAATTACCAAACCCACCAAGTGGTTTATTAAATCTATATTGGCAAGGTTGTCCGTTTTCAATTAAAAAATTAACAACTTCTTCAACTTGCTTGTTTGTTGAAACTAAAATCCCAATATCCTTAGAATTTAGTGGATTTTTGCAATGGTTAATTATAAATTTTAATTGGTCTTCTTTTGTTGTGCCGTCCTTTAGGTAAAAAGTTGGTATATCCTCATTGTTGTACCCTTTCTGACATCTCACTAAAAGTTTATCCTTTTCGTTAGGTTGTATATACTCTGCAACTCTGGCAACATCTTTTGGCAAACGATAATTTTTTGATAATTCAACTATCGGAAATTTGTTGTTTGTTGCAAGAGTACCTAAACTCAAACCTGAATTTGAATAAAGTTGTTGTAATGTGTCGCCAAAAAATATAATGCTCTGAGATTTATCTCCTATAAACCCTTGCACATCATTTTGTGAAAAGTCTTGTGCTTCATCAACTATCAAGTAATCAACTTTTGGCTTTTTTGTGAAAATCACGCCTGCTGGAATATTTTCATAGAGGTTGTTATCCTGCAAATTTACACTTGTAGTAAGATTGACTTTTTCAAAATAACTTGTTCTTCTGCCAAAACTGCTGTAAAGTTCGCCAACTACGTAATCCGCAAAATCAATAGAAATTAATTTGGTAAATTCGTCTTCGGCTTGCTTTCGTTGTTCTGTGGAAAGATTTGAATAATTTTTTATGTAGTCGTTGTATATGCTTTCATACTTTGCTCGTACCGTATTATCGCAACGTTTATAAGTATAGATGTTATTTCCATCTCGCAAATAAAGTTCTTGGTTACTCCTTTTTTTGCGAAATACTTCCCCAT
>CAIQHW010000097.1 GCA_903871715.1 uncultured bacterium | reverse complement strand
TCCGCAGTTTGTAAATAATTTATACAAGCAATACCCAAATAGCGAATTGATTACGCATAGCGAATGGGTGGGTTTGCCTGATGGACAAATGGGTAATAGTGAAGTAGGTCACTTAAATATTGGTGCTGGCAGAATTATTTACCAGGATTTATTGAAAATTGACATTGCCATTCGTGAAAAAAAGCTGGAAACAAACAAAGCGTTGTTGGATGCTATCAATCATGCCAAGCAAAATAATTGTACGTTGCATTTGATGGGTTTAGTGAGTGAAGGTGGTGTGCATTCTTCCATGAATCACCTGAAAGCCTTGTGCAGCATAGTGATGGCGCATGATGTCAAAAATGTCTGCATTCATGCTTTTACTGACGGACGTGATACCGACCCCAAAAGTGGCAAAGGATATTTAGCTGATTTAGAAAAATTTATTGCAAATTCCAACATCAAAATTGGTAGTATCATTGGGCGATATTATGCGATGGACAGAGATAAACGTTGGGAACGTGTGAAACAGGCTTATGATTTATTGGTGAACGGAATTGGCTTGGAAGCTTTATCGGTGGCGGATGCTGTGCAATCTTCTTACAATGCAAATGTGACGGATGAATTTATTTTGCCTGCAAAAATTCAAAATAATTTTTCGCCCATTAAAGAAAACGATGCAGTGATTTGTTTCAATTTCCGTACTGACCGTTGCCGTGAAATCACACAAGCATTAACCCAACAAGATTTTCATGAGAAGAATATGCATACGTTGAAATTGCATTATACTACCATGACTCGTTATGATGATACTTATAAAAATGTACATGTAATTTTTGATAATGATAACGTAGAAAGCCCATTGGGAGAGGTATTAGCGAAGCATGGCAAAAAACAAATCCGTATTGCTGAAACAGAAAAATATCCACACGTAACTTTCTTTTTCAATGGCGGACGTGAAGAACCATTTGTTGGCGAACAACGAATTATGATTCCTTCGCCCAAAGTTGCTACGTATGATTTACAACCAGAGATGAGTGCTTATGCTGTGAAAGATGCGATAGTGGTTGAATTGAAAAAAGGTGAAGTTGATTTTGTGTGTTTGAATTTTGCCAATGCTGATATGGTTGGTCATACTGGCGTTTTCGAAGCGGTGATGAAAGCGGTGAAAACAGTGGACGAATGTGTGAAAGAAGTGGTGACGGTTGGTTTAGAAAATGGCTACACTATTTTCTTAACTGCCGACCATGGCAATGCTGATTATATGATAAACCCTGATGGAACGCCGAACACAGCGCATACTAAAAACCCGGTGCCATTATTTTTTATTGACAAAAATGAAAAACCCAATTTAAAAAGCGGTAAGCTGGCTGATTTAGCACCCACCATTTTAACCTGGATGGGTATTGAAATTCCAAGTGTGATGAATGGTGAGGTGTTGATTTGGTAATTCGTTAATCAAAAAAAATTATTGCAACACCGCTTTTATTTCGGGCAATGCGTTTAAAAATACTTGTACAGTTTCATCCAATGTTTTAAAACTAAAACCACCCGAAGCATTTTTATGTCCGCCGCCATCGAAATATTTGGCGCAAATTTCATTCACTGCCACATCGCCTTTGCTGCGTAAAGATAATTTTATACGTTCGGTTCTATCTACAATTAAGCAAGCTAATTTTATGCCTTTGATAGAAAGCGGATAGTTCACTAAGCCTTCGGTGTCGCCAGTGTTGATGTTAAATTGTTTCAGATCTTCTCTTGAAATAGCCATGTATGCGGTGTTGAACTCTGGCACTACTTTTAATTTGTTTGCCAAACAATAGCCTAAAAATTGCAAACGATTCAATTTATTGGTGTCGTAAATTTGTTCGTAAATATCATAAGGCTTTACACCTCGAGCAATTAAATCAGCCGCAATCGTATGCACAGCAGGCGTTGTGCTGTTGAATCGAAACGAAGCGCTATCAGTTAAAATGCCCACATACAAACAAGTAGCACAATCTAAATTTATTTTTTCGGCATCGCCCATCCACACTATAAATTTATACACCAATTCGGCAGTGGCAATGGCTCTAATATCGGCAAATGCAGCATCTTCAAAGCCTTCGGCGTTTAAATGATGGTCAATCATCACTTTCATGCCTTTTGCATGGCGCACCAAATCGCCCATTTCATTGATGCGGCTTAGGTGGTTAAAATCTAAACAAAAAATTAAGTCGGCTTCTGCAATCAGTTGTTTGCTTTTCGATTCAGTTTTTTCAAACTCTATCACAGTATCATTAGCAGGCAACCAAGCAATAAAATCGGGATAATCGGTGGGCGAAATAACTTGCACCTGATGCCCCAACTGAATTAAATAATGATACAAGCCTAAAGATGAACCCAACGCATCGCCATCAGGCTTGTGATGTGTGGTAATAACTATTTTGCAGGGTGCTGCAATGAGTTGTTGTTTTACTGTTTCAATATTTTTATCGTTAAGCAAGATGAAATTGTTTGTTATTTATTTAAAAAAAGTTTACAAAGAAACTGAATTTGATGAAATAAAGAAAGCAAAGCTGCTACTGAATTTGATGATTGAAAAACAAAATAACTTAACTACAGTTTTACC
>CAIQHW010000096.1 GCA_903871715.1 uncultured bacterium | reverse complement strand
TGGTAGAGCACGACCTTGCCAAGGTCGGGGTCGCGGGTTCGAGTCTCGTCTCCTGCTCAAAAAAAGTACGACCTAAAATCGTACTTTTTTTTTGCAAAAACAATAGTTACCTGGGTGATGGAATTGGTAGACATGCAGGACTTAAAATCCTGTGACCCGAAACGGTCGTACGGGTTCAACTCCCGTCCCAGGTACTTAATTTAAATCCTCAAATGCTTTATAGATAAAGTGTTTGAGGATTTTTTATTTTTACGGAAAATAAAAAAAATTGAATTTTCTAAAAGAAAAATCAATTCGCTTTTCCAACTTCATCTTTATAACTTTACGAACTTAATAAACTTTACAAACTGATTACACTTTGTTTACATTTCAATATCCTTGGTGGTTTATCATATTCTGCATTGCACTGGCGGCAATAGTTTCAACGCTTTTGTATTACAAAAACAATAATTATAGTGAGCCGCTAAAATTTATTCCGAAACGAAAATATTTGTTGTGGGCGTTAAGATTTTTATCTGTTTTTTTCATCAGCGTTTTATTGCTTTCCCCATTAATAAAATCAAAATGGACAGAAACCGAAAAGCCTGTGATTTTATTTTTGAACGATAATTCTTCTTCCATCAAAATCAAGCAAAAAGCTGACGACAGCAGTGCTTTAGTACAACAATTTGCAAAATTAAAAAGTGAATTGGGCAATGATTACGATTTGAAAGAATACACTTTTGGTGCTGCCTTACACGAAGGCGATAAAATTGACTACAAAGAAAATGCAACAAATATTTCGGATGCATTGACTGATTTATACAATCAATACAGCAATCAAAACGTAGGCGCAGTAATACTTTCAACCGATGGCATTTTCAATCAAGGTAGTAACCCGATTTATTCTCATGGAGATTGGATGGTT
This sequence comes from uncultured bacterium, assembly GCA_903871715.1. Classification (GTDB taxonomy): domain Bacteria; phylum Bacteroidota; class Bacteroidia; order Chitinophagales; family CAIODY01; genus CAIODY01. The sequence continues at coordinate 3,947 of CAIQHW010000096.1, read as the reverse complement.
CCTTTTTATACTGTTGCTTTAGGCGATACCAGTTTTCAAAAAGATGTATTCATTGGCAAAACGTACTATAATAAAACTTGCTACTTGCATGATGAAACACAAGTAAAAGTTGATTTAGGCGCAAATTTTTTAAGCGGTCAGAATGTTGATGTGCAGGTAAATTTATTAAATGGAAATGAAAAGAAGCAAGTGTATGCACACACTTACAACTGCAATGGCAACCGCTTTTCAACTTCTTTTGAATTTATAGTAAATGCTGAAAAGACGGGCATTTTGCACTATCAAATCAAGGCTTCCGAAATTAAAGGAGAGATAACTTACAACAACAACACACAAGATATTTATGTGGAAGTTTTGGATAGCCGCCAAAAAGTTTTAATTGTTGCCAATTCACCACACCCTGATTTAGCTGCATTGAAGAGTATTATTGAAAACAACAACAATTATGATTGCCAGATAAAAATGGTAGAAGAATTTTCAAACAATGATTTGAATGGTTTGAATTTGTTGATATTGCATCAATTGCCATCGAATAAATCTGTTGGGCAAAATATTGCAAAAGCTGCTACCGATAAGCATTTACCGATTGTGTTTGTTTTGGGTACTTCAAGTAATTTGAATGCATTTAATCAGCAACAAAATTTATTGAGCATCACAGGTAGTGCTGAAAATACCAATGAAGCAGTAGCTCCTTTAAACAAAGATTTCAATTCATTTACACTCGATGAAAAAACTACTGAAGCCTTGAAAGGCTTTCCACCATTGTATTCACCGTTTGGTGATTATAAAACTGCCGGCTTTGCCAATGTGTTAGCTTATCAGAAAATTGGTTCGGCAACAACACATTATCCGTTGATTGCGATGGGTGAAATGAATGGAAATAAAACTGCAGTGATTGCTGGCGAAGGCTTATGGCGCTGGCGTTTGTACGATTTTATGCAACATCAAAACAATGATGCTACGAAAGAAATTTTGCAAAAATTGGTTCAGTTCATGGTAGTGAAAAATGATAAAAGAAACTTCAAAGCCACACCAGCCAAGACTTTGTTCAACGAAAATGAAGCAGTTAGTTTTGAAGCTTATTTATACAATGACAATTATGAACTGGTGAATTCAACTGATGTGATGATGAATATTATGGATGAGAAAGGAAAGAATTTTTCATTCACATTTAATAAAACAGAAAAGGCTTACAGCTTGAACTGTGGCGGCTTGCCGATTGGTAATTATAGTTTCGTAGCCAAAGCAAATTTCAATGGCAAAGAACAAAAATCGAGTGGCATGTTTAGTGTTGTGCCCTTGCAACTGGAAGGATTGAACACGATTGCAAATCATCAGATGCTAGCAACATTGAGTAAAAAAACTGGCGGACAAATGGTTTATCCTTCGCAAGCTGCTTCCATTGCTGATTTTATTAAAAAAGCCGAAACTATTAAACCAGTAATTTATACCAATTACCGAACTACAACTTTGCTTAACTGGAAATGGTTGTTCTTCATCATTCTTGCATTGTTAGCAGCAGAATGGTTTTTAAGAAAGTATTGGGGAGGATACTAATAACTTAATTTAAAAACCAGCAAGAAAATCTTGCTCCTTAAATTTATTTTTTCTGTAGTTTCAACAAATCCTCCAACTCTTTTATGCGCTGTTCTAAATCAGGTAATTTGCGATAAACCGCTTGCGAACGCAGCGATGATGCGTATTTGAAAGCTGGGCTTCCGTTGATAGCGGTGTTAGGTTCTTCAATAGATTTTGAAACGCCGCTTTTAGCATTAATTTTTGTGCCATCGGCAATTTTCAAATGCCCAACAATGCCCACTTGTCCGCCAATCATACAGTTCTTTCCAATCTTGGTGCTGCCGGCAACACCCGTCTGTGCGGCAATCACAGTATTTTCACCAATCTCCACATTATGTGCAATGTGAATTAAGTTATCCAATTTAACACCTGTTTTAATGATTGTTGAACCAATGCTGCCTCTGTCTATAGTAGTGTTGGCGCCAATTTCAACATAATTTTCAATTTCTACATTACCAATATGATTTACTTTTTGATAAGTGCCATCGGCTTGTGGGGCAAATCCAAAACCATCGCTGCAAATCACCACACCACTGTGAATGATACAATTAGAGCCCACTTTGCAGCCTTTATAAATTTTTACGCCCGAAAAAATAATAGTGTGTTCGCCAATTTCAACGCCTTCGCCTAAATAAACTTGCGGATGAATTTGTGTATTGGCACCAATTTTTACATTGTTTTCAACCACTGCACAGGATCCTATATATACATGTTGACCAAGCACTGCATTGTCACTCACAGCTGCTTTTGCATCAATTCCAGTTAATGGGTTTTGAGAAGCGTTACCAAATTTTTCTAACAAAAATGCCAATGCTTGATAAGGGTCTTCTACTTTTAAAAGAGTAGCATTTATCTTTTGCGATGGCACAAAAGCCTTATTTACCATCAAGATACCTGCTTGAGTGGAATAAGCGAATTCTTCATATTTCGGGTTACCCAAAAATGCCAATGCTTTAGGATGTGCTTCTTCTATTTTAGCAATCGTTTCTACTTGTACGTCGCCGTTCCCTTCAACGATTCCTGAGAGCAAAGCAGCTAATTGATTGGCAGATATGGTCATGAATTTCTTTTAAAATGAGTTAAACTGTGTAACAAATATAGTGTTTTATAATTGCCTCCGTAAAAATTGGAATGTTAAGGTGATTCAAATGTTTTAACACATCTACCACTTCACCATTCTTCATCAAAATATTGATTTGCCCAACATCCAGCCGATAAGCATAATTCGAAATCACATCTTCAAAAACAAAGTAGTGGCTCAATTCGGGAGCTACAATGTTTTTATTTAAAAAACCTTTTCGCTTGTTTTCAATTTCGACTGTTGAGATTTTTTCATTGCTTAAATGAATTTTATACAAATTTCTGTTCACCAACATTCTGCTTAAAGTGGCTATGCAAGCGTCTTTTTCATGCTGCCAATAGTTTACGTTAGTTAAAACTTCGGCGTCATTTAATTGTGCAAATACATCAATCCATTGTTCAGTTTTATTTTTTTCGCTCAAGAAAAATTCTAACAGTGGTGTTTTGAAACTCAATTGCGAAACAGCATTCAACTCTCTTGCACGTTGAAATATTTTTACTAATAATTGTTCGGCAGAGATAACAGTTTTGTGCAAATACACTTGCCAATACATCAATCGGCGGCTTGTTAAAAATTTTTCAATAGAGTAAATTCCTTTTTCTTCCACTACCAATTCTTCATTTTTCACGTTCAGCATTTTGATGATTCTATCGTAACTAATCACCCCTTCGGCTACGCCCGAAAAAAAACTATCCCGAGTTAAATAGTCCAATCTATCTACATCTAACTGACTACTCACCAATTGGTGCAAAAATTTTCGAGGATATTTTCCTTTAAAAATTTCGATGGCTAAAGTTAAACGATTGTTTAATTCTGTGTTCAACGATTGCATCATTTGCAAACTCACTTCTTCATGATGAATGTTTTGCAACAACACACCTTCCAAACAATGTGAAAATGGTCCATGCCCCACATCATGCAGCAAAATGGCTGCTATGGCGGCTTCCTCTTCCTCTTTTGAAATCAAAATTTCTTTGCTGCGCAATTCTTTTATGGCTTCCATCATCAAATGCATAGAACCCAAAGCATGATGAAATCTGGTATGATTGGCACCAGGGTAAACATAATTTGATAAACCCAATTGCTTGATATTTCTTAGTCGCTGAAAAAATGGGTGCTCAATAATTTCAAACGCCAAAGCATTTGGAATGCTTATGAAGCCGTAAACAGGGTCATTAATAATTTTTTTCTGAAAAGACATCCAACTTTTTTTACAAAGGTAAACTTTTTATGAAGTAGAATCTGATGAAAAAAATATTCGCAAATAAAAAACGCCTTGATACTTTTT
>CAIQHW010000095.1 GCA_903871715.1 uncultured bacterium | reverse complement strand
GGGGAATTGTAGAAAGTTGGAGTCTTTGTCCCGAAGATGAAGATTGGTGTACCAGAAGAGGACAATATTCCAACAATTATTTCGAGTATAAAAAGCAGTATGAAAATTTGCAAACTACTTTCAATCCAAAACATTTCAACCCTTCGAAATGGGCTTCAGCAGCGGCTTCGGCTGGGATGAAATATGTGGTGTTCACTACCAAACATCATGATGGTTTTTGCCTATTCGATACCAAACAAACTGATTATAAAATCACGGATGCGAAATGTCCATACTCGAAAAATGCAAAAGCAGATGTGGCAAAAGAAGTGTTTGATGCGTTTAGAAAACAAAATTTTAGAATTGGTGCTTACTTCTCAAAGCCTGATTGGCATTGCGCTGATTACTGGAATCCTTACTTTCCGCCTTTGGATAGAAACCCGAATTACGATACCAAAAAGTATCCTGAAAACTGGAATCGCTACAAGCAATTTACTTACAACCAAATTGAAGAATTGATGAGCAATTATGGCAAGATGGATATTCTGTGGTTGGATGGTGGCTGGGTTCGCCCCGATAGTTTGGATGAAGATAAAAATGCAAAAATCAAAAACAATCAAGATGTTGAAATGAATAAAATTGCAACGATGGCTCGAAAGCATCAACCCGGATTAATTGTAGTGGACAGAGATGTGCCAGGCGAAAATCAAAATTACTTAACACCCGAACAAACCATACCTGATAAGCCTTTGCCGTATCCTTGGGAAACTTGTATGACGATGGCAAACTCATGGAGTTGGGTGAAAAATGACGAGTATAAATCAACTGAAAAAATTATTCAAACGCTGGCAAAAATTGTTTCCCGTGGCGGTAATTTTTTATTAAACATTGCGCCAAATGCTGATGGAGAGTGGGATTCAACAGCATACATCCGTTTGAAAGAAATTGGCGACTGGATGAAAATCAATGGTGAAGCTATTTACAACACACATCCAATTGCGCCTTATCAAAAAGATAATTTTGTTTTTACACAAAATGGCAATTGCATTTATGCCATTTATTTAAAACCAAATGAAAAAGATAAATTGCCTGAAAGTATTGACTTACCTGCCTTTTCGAAATTTATTTCAAGCATTACTATTTTAGGAAATGGCAAAACAAAAGTTGCATTTAGAAATAAAACCAACGATTTTATTTCTATCAAAATCAACAGTGTTCAAAAACTAAAAGCATCGCCAGCTTGGGTGTTGAAAATAGAAATGGCGAAATAAAATTTGAAACTTTATTTTAACAAATTTAGTGGACTCATCATTTCATTTTCAATTAACTTTGACATTCAATTTCATAACAAAAACATTTTACAACATCATGAGAAAACAATTACTACTCCTTTCTTTTGTGCTTATTTCATTAGCTGCTTCAGCGCAAATTACTATTTCCAACAGTTCATTTCCAAGTGTGGGCGATACACAGATTTTACATCATCAAACCTCGGGTATTACTGGCATTTCGGTTGGCAATTTAGGTGCTAACATCGGTTGGAACTTTAGCTCCATGCAAAGCCAAAGCACTGATACTACTCTAATTGTGGCTGTATCATCTACACCATTTGCATCTAGTTTTCCTACTGCTACATTAGCCGCATTGCAAACAGGTGGCAATATTGGTTATTTAAAATCAACGGCTACAGATGTGGAATTAATTGGTGCAGCGGCTTCATTTTTTACTGGTGGTATAAATATACCTACTACAGCTGCACATTATTCTTCGCCCAATATTTTAGCAAAAGCAGGCATTACCTATCAAAGCAAATACAATTATCCAACGGCTATTGCGCAAACCATTGTAGCACCAGCAGGTATAGCTATTCCTGGCTTAACTCACTCTGCAGTTGATTCTATTCGCTTAACTCAAACTAGCACCGTTTTTAGTCGTGTTGATGGCTATGGTACCGTTACCACACCCAAAGGCACATATGCTTGCATTCGTCAAAAAGATTCTACTATTAGCAATACAAATATTGAAGTGCATGTAATTGACACAGTAATTGTTGGTTTACCTCCATTAAGATTATGGCAAAGTATATCTAAAACTAATGGGGCTATAGCTGTATCTTATTCCTTTAAAGATAATAATAGCATTGTTGACATTACTACTTTAAACATGGATAGCACCAGCAATACCATCAACAATGTTTCTTATCGCGAAAAAAATGGTGTTACAACCACACCGTTGGGTATTTTTAATTTGCCTACGCCATCGTTGTTTACTATTTATCCCAATCCAGCGCAAAGCCACATTAGTGCTTTGATTGGCGGATTGCCAGAGGGCAATTATGTTTTAATGGTGTATAATATTTATGGACAAGAATTGTTATCGCAAAAATGTAGTGTAACTTCAAATGCTGTAATGTCAATTGATTTGAGCCAATTAAATTTATCTACCGGAAACTATTTGATGACCATTGCCAATAGCAATGGTATGAAATTGCAATCGCAAAAATTTGAAGTGTTGAAATAGTATCTGGTTATTGATTATTAAAAAAGGCGATTGAAATTATTTTCAATCGCCTTTTTTTAAGTTCCTTAAAACTCTTGTTGTTATTCTTTAACTAATTTATGAATGGCAACTTCACCTTTTTCGTTTATCACTTTAAAAGTATAAATGCCAGCTGCTAAATTAGCAATGTTAATAGATTGACGTTGTTGAATGGCTTGCTGCATCAACATTCTGCCACTTACATCAAAAATTTG
>CAIQHW010000094.1 GCA_903871715.1 uncultured bacterium | reverse complement strand
GCGATAGTATGCAATTTATAAATACAAAATGGTGTTGGGGTTATGTGCAAGACAATATTAATCGAGCAGCCGATTTGGGCATTTATTGCATCAATCCTCCTCGAATAGGAAATGCCAAACATAGCGGCAATACACTTGCTACCATTGACATTGATGGCGATGGAGATAAAGATTTATTGAAAGGAAATGTATCGTGGAATTCATTAACGATGTTGTATAACAACCGCCAACACGGCACTGATAGCCTGTTTCAACAAGATACTTTGTTTCCATCCAACAACAAACCTTATCAAGCCGATTATTTTGCTGCATCATTTTTTGTGGATGTCAACAATGATAAACATCCCGATTTGTTGGTTGCACCCAATACTCAATATTTTTCTGAAAACAGAACTTGCTCGTGGTTGTATAAACATGATGGAACGCCCAGCCATCAAACGTTTCAGTTTGTGAGTGATAGTTTTTTAGTGGGCGATATGATTGATGTGGGCGAAGGAAATTATCCCACTTTTTTTGATTACAATAATGATTCGTTGCCAGATTTGGTGATGGGCAGTAATGGCGTTTATGATTCTATTTCTAAAACTTTTGCAGCGCAAATCTATTTGTATAAAAATTCGGGAGCAAAAAATGCGGCACAATTTCGTCTCGTGAGCCGTGATTGGATGCAGCTTTCCAGCCTTCATCAACGAATGTTATCACCATGTTTTGGTGATTTAAATGGCGATGGATTGCCTGATATGTTATGTGGAACCGACAGTGGTAAAATACTTTTCTTCAAAAATAATGGTTGGAGTGCATCGCCGCAATTCAGCCTGCAATCCATGTTTTACCAAAATATTTTTGTTGGTAGTGTTTCAACACCGCAATTAATTGATTTGAATAATGATGGATTACTGGATTTGATTTGTGGTAATGATTCGGGTAAAATTAGTTATTTTAAAAACACAGGAACAGCCACCAATGCAGTTTTTACGTTGCAAACAACTTCATTGGGAAATGTGAATGTGATTGAAAACAGCGACATTTTTGGTTATTCGGCACCATGCTTTTTACATTTTTCACCAACCGCACCTTTGAGTTTGTTGGTGGGTAATAAATATGGTCATGTGTATCAGTATGAAAATATCAGCAACAATTTATTAGGCAATTTTACTTTGAAAAGCAGCAATTTTTCCAACATCAAATGTGGCGAACGAGCTGCACCAACTGCTGCACAATTATTAGGCAACGATTCGTTGGAAGTGTTGTGTGGCGCATATCGTGGCGGTGTGCAACTGTACACCGATGGCGGTTTTGGTGTGCCAAATGAGGTTGCTGATTTTAAAAATGAAACTGAAAATTTAATCGTTTTTCCAAACCCAACAAATCGATCATTAGTGATTAGTCATCGGTCATTAGTGAATAAAATTCAAATTTATAATTTGCTGGGGCAATGCTGTATTTCGCTAAATACCAAGCACCAAGCACCAAGCACAATCGTTGATGTTTCGATGTTGCAAAACGGAATTTATTTTATTAAAGTTGTTGATGAAAAAGAAAAAATTTGGAATATAAAATTTGCGAAAGATTAATTGTCATTTATTTTTTGAAAAGCATTAATCATTTAGCACTTTTGCATGGAATGATGAAAATGAATTTGATACTTCGAGAAAATCTTTTTGTAAGGCATGTTTCAACTTTAGTTGGCGCTACTGCTATTGCACAGATTATTAACTTGCTTTTGTATTATTTTATTGCGAAAATGTATTCACCATCCGATTTTGGAAACTATAGCATTATCATTACTTCTGCAAGTGTAATAGCCATTGCAGCTACTGGTAGATTTGATGTTGCTCTCATGTTGCCAGCTGAAGAAATAAAAACTCGTAGGTTATATTTTGCATCAATTAATGCTTCTTTTTTTGTATCTTTTTTTGCATTGATTATAATTAGTGTTGCGTACTTGCTTAAACATTTTTTAACTTTTGGAAAACAATTTTCGATTTCATTGATCGATTTTTGGATTCCAGTTTTAATTTTTTCAATTGCATTGTTTCAGTCCACCACTGCTTATTTAAGCAAACAAAAGCAATATAGATTAATTGCTGCATCCCGAATTATTAATACTGCTTCAAATGGAGTTTTAGCAATTGTTTTGGGAATATTTAAGTATGGCTACATTGGTTTATTGGTTGGATACTTATTTAGTTACATTACATCTTGGAGTATATCCTACAAATATTTAAAGCATTTGTTTCAATCCATTGGCAATGTGTTTGATTTTAGAAAAAATTATTTTATTGCAAAAAGTTATAAAAATTTTCCGATTTACAATGTTCCTCAAGCATTATTGGATGCGTTGCAATTTAATTTACTGATTTTTGTATTTAATTATTTGTATAGTTCTGATCAAGTAG
>CAIQHW010000093.1 GCA_903871715.1 uncultured bacterium | reverse complement strand
GGTTGAAGGTGAATTAAGTGTTTTTTATGGCTTCCTAAAACTCAAAAAAAACCCTCCACAATTTATTGAGGAGGGTTTTTATGCAAGCAATCTTTAAAAAGTTAACAAATTCAACTACAAAAAATTACTACAAAATAGTTTTCAAAAGTTTATTCATTCTCTTTTCAACTGCAATAATAGTTTTGCTATTGTTCACAGAAGTTGTTGTTTAACCAACGCTGTATTGTTGATTAACCATCGAACACTTTTAACCAACAACCGCAAAAAATGAATTTCTAATATGGAATTAATACGACTGCATGGCTAATAAAAAATCATCTAACCGCCTACCAGCAATTGGTACTTTTTGTTTGTTAATTAACACCGCTTCAGGCATATCTATTTTGCTGATTGATTTTACAAAACTTACATTAACCATAAATGATTTGTGGGTTCTAAAAAAATTATTTTGTTCTAATAAAGGTTCATAATCGCCTAAGTTTTTGCTGGAAACAATTACTTCATTGTTTTGCAAATGAAATTCAGTGTAAGCCCCATCCGACTTACAATACAACACATCTTTCAATTCAATAAAATAATATCCATCTTTACTTATTATTACTACTTTGTTAGTTTGTAATGGCTTTTTAAAATGTTGCCATGCTACTTCAAATTGATTGGTAAAAATAGATGCATGATGTTGTTTAACTTTTTCTACAGCTGTTTTTAATTCATCTACATTCACAGGTTTCAACAAATAATCCAACGCAGAAAATTTAATAGCTTGTAAAGCAAAATCATTGAAAGCCGTAACAAATATCACTTTGAAAGGAATGTTAGCAAACATTTTCAATAAATCAAACCCTGTATGAGGTGGCATTGCAATATCTAAAAACACTAATTGTGGTTTTGTAGCCATAATATGGGTGTAGGCCAAATCAATGTTTTGAGCCGAACCTACAATGTTAACTGTTGGGCAATAATTGTGAATTAATTGGCTCAAACTGCTGATGCCACGTTCTTCATCATCAACTAGAAATGCAGAGATTTTATTCGGGGTTGATTTATTCATAATGGGAGTGTTAAAGTAATTTTAGTACCAAAATTAATTGCACTTTCGATGTTTATTTTTCCAATGCCGTTATCATTTTTTATCAAACTTAATCTATCATGTATAATAGACAGTGCTTGTGGCTGATTCGTTGCAACTGCATCTAATATTTTAAAGCCAACACCATTATCTGTCACTTCGATTTTTAAATAACCGTTGCTTTTATAAAATCGAATGATTATTTTCTTTTGTGTTAGTGATGATGCTAAACCATGTTTAATAGCATTCTCAACAACAGGCTGTATCAGCATTACAGGCACTTCTAATTCTTTAATGTCAATTTCTTCATCAACAATTATTTCGGTATTAAAACTGCAATTGAATCTTACTTCTTCCAACGAAATATATTTTTTCAAAAAAATAATTTCATCAGCTACCACAATATTTTGCTGTTTACTGTGTTGTATCATTTCTCTCATCAACAATGAAAAGTTGGCAATATAATTCAATGTTTTAGGTTCATCTTTTTTCAACACTAAATCTTGAATGGCATTTAGTGAATTGAAAATAAAATGAGGATTCATTTGCGATAATAATGCTTTATTTTCCAACAATTTCATTTTTAATTGTGTATCATTTTGCGATTTTATTTTTGCCGATTGTTGTTTTAAACGAGATGAATACAACCAAACTATTGCCAAAGAAATGATGATAAAGAGTAAAACTACAAACCACCAAGTTTGCCAAAATGCTGGTTTTATGACAAATGAAATGGAGGCAATGTTTGCAGAGCCAACGCCATTTAAATCATCTGCATAAACTTCAAATTGATAATTGCCTGGCGATAAATAATTAAATATCGCCTCTGTTTCATAGGTGGAATTATAATTGTTGGATAAACCAATGAGCCGATAATGGTAGTTAATTTTACTGGGCGATTGAAAAGTAAGTGCTTCAAAATTGATTTTAATGTTGTTCTCAAAATTTTGAAATTGTAGATGCATATTTGCAATGGTAGTATCGCGTTGGTTGTATTTTAATGCAGTAATGTAAACAGGAAATGTTTTACCATTTTTTTCAAATTCTATTAATGGAATAACCACCAAACCGCCGCTAGAAGCTACAAATAACTTGTTGTTTAAAATACACGATTGAAAAGTTTCGTTTGAGGGTAAACCATTTTTATTGTCAAATTTTTTTATCACGAAATCACTGTAGGTTTTATTTTTAAAGTCAATAAAATATATGCCTGTTGAAGTGCAAGCAAAAATTTTGTTTTGGAAAGCCAATACATGATTGATATTTAAAAACCCAACATCCATATTTTTAGGTGAAATTGTTATAGTGGAATCTGGCTTATAAATTAACAAGCCATTACCTCTTGTGCCAATTACATTATCGCCCCAATCGTTTTTTGCAATGCTGGTTATTCTATTTTTTAACAAAGGTTGATGCGTAAATAGCGGCATAAAACCATGCAGCGTATCATATTCCCATAAACCATCTAAATTGCCCGTTAAAATATGATGTTGGCGGTCTTCGCCAATAGCGTAAACTGGCTTAGACAGGTAATTATTATAGTGCTTGCTAAAAGAAATTGCTTCATTATTTTTTATTGAAATTGAACTAATTCCATATACATTACCTAATAGAATTTGAGAATTTCGTTCAAGTTGATAAATCATTTTGGCAT
>CAIQHW010000092.1 GCA_903871715.1 uncultured bacterium | reverse complement strand
GCATCCCAATATTCATGTAAACACCGCTTGGGCTTATAGTAAAATTAAGCCTTCACAACAAAAAAAAGATTTACAAGAAATTATGCTTTTGCCAACAAATGAGTGGAGACATTTTTTGAAAAACGATTTTGAGCAACCAGTTTTTGCCGAATTTCCAACCATTGAAAAAATAAAAAATGTTCTCTACAATTTTGGAGCGGCCTACGCAAGCATGAGTGGAAGCGGCTCCGCAGTGTTTGGAATTTTTCAAAATGAAATTCCAGAAATAAAATTTGACAAAAATTATTTTGTAAAAATAATAGAAATGATGTAGCCTTTATGAAAAAAAAACTATGATAGCCTTATCAATACTCATCTTCATTGAAAAGGAAATCATCTTTTGTTGGGTAATCTGGCCAAATATCTTCAATGGTTTCATGTAATTCGCCATCATCCTCCAACTCCTGCAAATTCTCAATCACCTCTACAGGTGCACCCGAGCGAATGGCGTAATCAATCAATTCATCTTTGGTAGCAGGCCAAGGTGCATCTTCTAAATACGAGGCTAATTCAAGTGTCCAATACATTTTTTTATTTTTTGAATTTTGCGCAAACATAAACTAATGAAGCTGAAAAACAAATAGCCTTTTGTTATTTTTCCGCAAATAGTTTTTTGATAAAAGTTTCTGCCCCACTTTCATTCACTATTTTTGCCTACTATGAAAATTTTACAATTGAGTTATCGCTTGCCTTATCCGCTCAAAGATGGCGGTGCTATTGGCATTCACAACATTACCCGAGCATTTCATGCGCTCGGAAATGAAGTAACTTTATTGAGTTTTAATACTAAAAAACATTTTGTTGAGCCATCTGAAATTCCTGCTTCGCTAAAAAATATTTGCCAATTGGAATTGGTTTATCACAACACCAACATTAATCCAGTAGCGGCTTTTATCAGTTTGTTGCAAAATAAATCTTACCACATTACTCGATTTAAAAGTAAAATTTTTGTTCAAAAATTGAGTCAAATTTTACAAAGAAATCAGTTTGATTTCATTGAAATGGAAGGCGTTTTTTTGGGCGAATATTTGCCCATCATTCGTAAGTTTTCAAAAGCAAAAATTATTGTTCGAGCTCATAATGTTGAACATCACATTTGGCAGCAATTAGCCACCAATGCGGATTTCCCAAAAAATATTTACTTAAAAATTTTAGCCGCACAATTAAAAAAGTTTGAAATTGAAGTTTGGAAAAATGCAGATGTTGTAGCTGCAATTAACGAAGAAGAATTGCAATTTATCCAAGCCGCTACCCAGCAAAAAAAGGTGCATCTTTTTCCTGCTGGAATTTTTATGAACGATTTTAAAATTGCCGAAAAACAAATCATTCCATTTAGCTTATTTCACATTGGCAGTATGGAATGGATGCCTAATATAGAAGGCGTTGACTGGTTTTTGAAAAATGTTTTTCCAAAAATAAAACAGCAAATTCCACAAGCAATTTTTTATCTGGCTGGAAGAAAAATGCCGCAAAAATATTTTGCCGAAAAACAAAATGGTGTAGAAATAATTGGGGAAGTAAATGATGCCTTGGAATTTATGAACAACAAACAATTAATGATTGTACCGCTGCTAAGTGGCGGCGGTGTTCGCATCAAAATTTTAGAAGCCATGGCAATGGGCAAGCCAGTTGTAGCCACTTCGCAAGCCGCTATGGGATTAAATTGTATCCAAGGTGAAAATATTTTGATAACCGATGATGTTGAAGAAATGGCGCAAACAATTATTGCAATTTTGCAACAACTTGATGAAATGAATCGGTTAAAAACCAATGCACAACTGCACATTCAAAATCATTTCGACCAAATAAATTTGCTGAAAAAATTTTTAAAAGAAATTGCTGAAAAATAATTTCGCTAAAATTTTGATCAAAAATCTATTGTAAATTTGCGCTTAAAAAATTGTAAAACCTAATGTTGCTCATCTTCGAAATCGCTTTCTGGCTCTGTATTTTAGGCGTTACCTATACCTATCTCGTCTATCCTTTTTTAATAAAAATTATGGGCAAAAGACAAACTGCCAATACTATTTTTTTTGAAAAAAAAGATGAGCTGCCAACTGTTGCTATTTTAATGTCAGTGTATAATGAAGAAAAAGTTTTAGCCGAAAAACTGAAAACAATTTTACAATTAAATTATCCGAAAGAATTGCTGCACCTATTTATTGGCAACGATTTGAGCAACGATAATTCACTTTCGATTATTCAAAAAGAAAGCAAAAATTTTCCTCCCATTCAAATTATTAATGCCGAAAAAAGAAGTGGAAAACCTGCATTAATCAATGCTTTAGCTAAATGCGCCAAAGAAAAATTGGGCGATGAAATTGTTTTTTTAATCACCGATGCCAATGTGCAATTTCATCCCGATATGCTTTTTGAAATGGTGAAGAATTTTAAAAATAAAAACATTGGTTTGGTGGGCGCAAATGTGGTAAATAACGCAAGTAAATCAAGCACGGTAAGCGAATTGGAAAGTATGTATGTAAGCCGTGAAAACAAAATGAAATATTTTGAGGGGCGATTTCATGGTGCACTAATGGGGCCATTTGGAGCTTGCTTTGCCATAAGCAGCAAGGCATTTGTTGAAATTCCACCGCATTTTATTGTAGACGATTTTTATTTGTGCATGAAAATTCACAACCAAAAATTGCGGTGTATTTATGAAACTGCAGCCATATGTTATGAAGATGTACCTGGCAATATGTGGGAAGAATTTAGACGCAAAAGCCGCATTGCAGCTGGTAATTTTCAAAACTTATTTTGTTTTTGGAAATGGATTTTTCGTCCGTTTTCGGCAGTGGGGTTCACTTTTTTTTCGCACAAAATTTTACGATGGCTCACTCCATTTTTAGCCATAAGCGGATTGTTTGTGGTTTGGAAATTATCTTCCACACATCTACATCATGATTTGTATGATTACATTTTTTGGTACAAACTAATTTTTTGGATTTTGCTGCTATTGGATTTTGTGCTGGTTCTTTTCAACATTCATTTTAAGCCATTGCGCTTGCTCACCTATTTTTATTTTATGAACGTTGCTATTATTTGGGGATTTATTAAATTCTTAAAAGGCATACGCAGTGCGGCTTGGCAGCCAACTGCACGAAATGTAGAATAGCAATTAATCACGCCAGCCTCTTAAAAAATTTTGCACATTCATTTTTTGCTTACCCTCTAATTGTAAAGTTTCCACTTCATAATAACCATTTTGGCAAGCGAATTTTAAATAAGTTTTGTGGTCAGTTATTACAGTTCCAATAGGATGCTCTACTTTTTGGAGGATTTTTTTTCCAGAAAATATTTTCAACACTTTTCCATTTAAGTCGGCAAATGCAGTAGGATAAGAGCTTAAGCCACGAACAAAATCAAAAATTTTTTCAACTGGCTGATGCCAATCGATTTTACAATCGTCTTTAAATATTTTTGGTGCATGAATAATTTCGCCATTTTGCGATTGCAATTGATAATTTTTAGACTCAATTAATTGCACTGTTTTCAAAACTACATCAGCCCCTATCTGCATCATCTTGTCGTGTAATTCACCTGCAGTAGCACTTTCAGCTATTTCTATTTTTTGCTGCAACAAAATATCCCCCGTATCAATTTCATGTTTTAAGAAAAAAGTGGTTACACCAGTTTCCTTTTCGCCATTTATGATTGCCCAATTAATGGGTGCTGCGCCACGATATTTTGGCAACAAACTGCCATGCAAATTGAAAGTGCCAATGGGTGGCATGTTCCAAACGATTTCGGGTAACATACGAAATGCAATTACAATAAATAAATCGGCGTTTAATGATTTTAATTCGGCAATAAAAGTTTCATCTTTTAATTTTTGGGGCTGTAAAATTTTGAGATGATTTGCCAATGCAAATTTCTTCACAGGCGATTCATGCACCTGCAAACCTCTACCCGATGGCTTATCAGCAACAGTTACAACGGCTGCGATATCATAACCATTATCAACCAAAATTTTTAAAGATGGAACTGCAAAATCGGGTGTGCCGAAAAAAACTATGCGCATGAAGATTTATTTTAGATAACATTAGCGCTATCTTTTTCTTACCAAATTTTTGCTCTTTCTTCTGGCTTCAAATACATGTGATTGCCAGCTTTTACATCAAATGCTTTGTAGAAAGGTTCAAAATTTCTAAGCGGTACATTTACTCGAAACATGGCTGGTGAATGTGGGTCAGTTTTGATACTCATGCGCATCAATTCATCACGTTTTTTCACTCTCCACACTTGTGCAAAGCCCAAGAAAAAGCGTTGGTCGCCAGTGTAGCCATCAATTTTATCGTTGCCTTGCCCTTGCTTAGTCATTTTGTAAGCATCGAACGCAATGGCAAGTCCACCAAAATCGGCAATGTTTTCGCCCAAAGTTAATTCGCCATTTACTGCCAAACTATCCACTCCTTTTTCGGTGGGCACAGTTATAAAGCTGCTACCATATTGATTTACCAAGCCTTTAGTTTTTGCTGCAAATTTTTCGGCATCTTCTTTTGTCCACCAATTTTCCATGTTTCCTTTTGCATCATATTGACAACCTTGGTCATCAAAACCATGTGTAATCTCGTGCCCAATCACCATTCCAATGCCACCATAATTTATTGCATCATCCGCATTTTCATCAAAAAATGGAAATTGCAAAATGCCAGCTGGGAACACAATTTCGTTGTAAGATGGATTGTAATAAGCATTTACAGTTGGTGGTGTCATGCCCCATTCTGTTTTGTCAACAGGTTTGCCCAATTTTACAATCATTTCATGAAAGCCATGTTTAGCAACGCTTTGGTGATTAGCGAAAAAATTATTTCTTTCAATCACCACATCGTCATAGTTTTTCCATTTTGATGGATAGCCAATTTTACGCATAATGGCTGCTAATTTTTCTTCAGCTTTTGCCTTAGTAGCATCGCTCATCCAATCTAATTTTTGTAATCGAATTTTGTAAGCTGCCATAATGTTGCTCACCAATTCATCCATGCGTTTTTTAGCATTTTCGGTGAAATATTTTTTCACATAAAGTTGTCCAACCAATTCGCCCAAATTGTTGTCAACACTGTTTGTCATCTGCTTCCATCGTGGTTGCTCAACTTTTTGTCCATTCAAAGTTTTTGAATAAAAATTGAATTGCGCATCGCGAAATGCTTTGCTCAAAGCATTAGCATTGCTGCTGATGTAATTGAATTTTAATTTTGTTTTCCAATCCGCAATAGAAATGGTTTCTAACAAATCGCCTAAAGCTTTGTAATAATCTGGTTGGCTTACATTGATTGAATCTATTTTTACACCAATGTTGCTGAAAACTTTTACCCAGTTTATTTTATCAGAAATTTTTGTTCCTAATTCTTTTACAACAAACATGTTGTAATTTTTTTGAGGGTCTCTCAATTCCACTTTGCTGCGGTGTGATGCAGCTATTTTGGTTTCAACAT
>CAIQHW010000091.1 GCA_903871715.1 uncultured bacterium | reverse complement strand
GACCTCAAACAAGATGAAGATGTGTTGGATACTTGGTTCTCATCGTGGTTGTGGCCAATTGAAGTTTTCAATGGCATTACCAATCCAAAAAATGAAGAGATAAAATATTATTACCCAACTAATGTTTTGGTTACGGGACAGGATATTATTTTCTTTTGGGTAGCCAGAATGATGATGGCAGGTTTTGAATATGAAGGCTCAAAACCCTTTAATGACGTGTATTTCACAGGAATTGTTCGCGATAAACAAGGCAGAAAGATGAGTAAGAGTTTGGGCAATTCGCCTGACCTTTTAGAATTGATTGAAAAATACGGAGCTGATGCAGTGCGCTTTGGCATTATGGTTTCATCGCCTGCAGGCAATGATTTATTATTTGATGAAACGAGTTGCGAACAAGGCAGAAATTTCGCCAATAAAATCTGGAATGCGTTAAGATTGATTAAAGGATGGAAGGTGGAAGACAGTAATCAGTTGTCAGTTTTCAGTAATCAGTTTGCAATAGATTGGATGCAACAAAGAATCAATGCCATTTCTTCTGATTATCACAAATTAATTGCAGAATACAAATTAAGTGATGCTTTAAGAGCCTTATACAGCTTGATTTGGGATGATTTCTGTGCTTGGTATTTAGAAATGATTAAACCCGAATTTGTGGATGGAGTTTCGAAACCAATTGACAAAAAAACTTTTGATGCTACGGTAAATTTCTTTGAATCATTGATGCAATTGTTACATCCATTCATGCCTTTCTGCACGGAAGAATTTTATGCAACAGTGAAAGAAAGAAATGAGAATGATGTGTTGGTTGTTAAACAATTTGCTAATTCTAAAACCGAATTCGGTATTGTTATGAGTGAAGTTATTGCGTTGAAAGAAGGAGAATTGCTAAAAGAGTTGGTTTCTACCATCAGAGATTTGAGAAACAAAAATCAACTAAAGCCAAAAGATGCGTTGAAATTAAATATTGAAACGCTTGATAAATCTGCATTTGCTACCATTGAAAAAATGGCGATGAAGTTGGGAAATTTATCCGCCATAAATTTCACAACAGAAAAACCAGCCAACGGAATCAACTTCGTGTTGGGAAATAATAAATTCAGTTTAGATGCTGGGAACCTTATTAATACTGCATCGCAGAAAGATGATTTGCAAAAAGAGTTGGTTTATTTAGAAGGTTTCTTGAAATCGGTAAATGCAAAATTGGGTAATGAAAAATTTGTTGCCAATGCCAAACCCGAAGTAATTGCTATTGAACAAAAAAAGAAATCGGATGCTGAAAGCCGCATGAATGCGATAAAAGAGAGTTTGGTGGTGAAGAGCTGATTTAAAAAAAACTTGGAATCTGTTTTTGACTTGATATCAAAACATTGCGTCAAATCTGCTATTTTTGTTTCCGATAAAATTGAAATGATATGACGAACGAAAAAGAAAAATCGGTTTTGGCTTTTGAAGATTTCAAAAAAGAAGTTTTAAAAGATTTTCAAGTGGCTTGCGAAAGTCGCGAAGCAAGTTTGCTCGGTCGAAAAGAAGTACTCACGGGCAAAGCTAAATTTGGCATTTTTGGCGATGGTAAAGAATTGCCTCAAATAGCCATGGCAAAGGCTTTTAAGAATGGTGATTGGCGCAGCGGTTATTATCGCGACCAAACTTTTATGTTGGCTGCTGAGATGGTTTCGATGCAAGAATTGTTTGCACAATTATATGCTAATCCAGATGTGAATGCTGAACCAAACAGCGGTGGAAGGCAGATGAATGCTCACTTTGCAACCCGTTTGATAAATGATGATGGCAGTTGGAAATCATTAACCAATAAAAAAATCACATCGGCTGATTCTTCGCCAACTGCTGGGCAAATGACTCGTAGCTTGGGTTTGGCG
>CAIQHW010000090.1 GCA_903871715.1 uncultured bacterium | reverse complement strand
TTGTTGAAATAAAATTTAAGGGTAGTGTCCACATTTCATCTTGAACTCCTTTTTCATCAATGTTATAATTATCAAACAGTGCACTATTAGAACTATTATGTCCTGTTGTGGCATGTGTCCAGCCTCCAGCAGGGCTTACAGCTTTCCAATTCATAGGTAAGAAAGTAGTTCCTTCAAATCCTTCGCTAAAAGGAAGTGCAGTTGAGCTCAAAATATTTATGGTTCTATTGGTAGTATTGCTGCCATTAGAGTTGGTGGCAGTTAATGACACGGTGTGCGCTCCAGCAGTAGCCCAAGTTACAGCTCCGGGGTTTTGTAATGTGGAAGAAGATGGTGTACCGCCTGAGAAACTCCAAGTCCACGAAGTTGGGTTTAAATACGAAGCATCAGTAAAAGTAATAGAGCTACCTAAACAGGTGATAGAATCGCTAATATTCATTACTGCTACTGGTGCCTGATTAGTAGCACTATATAACGGACTTTCCCAAACACCTCTTCCAAAAGTAGCAGCACGAATAATGCCTGCTGGCGCAAATATTTCTAAATCTGATACCACCACATTTGGCATGTTGGTAAAATAAGGTTGCCAGATGCCATTAAAAGTATTGTCTAAATAATAAACACCTACATCGCAACCTAAATACATTGCATCGTTTGTTGTGCCAGGATTCCAACGAACACATGGTGCAGGCAAGTTGGGTAATCCTGTTGAAATATTTGTCCATGTTGAACCGCCATTAATCGATTTCCAAATTTTGTTGCCAGCAGTGTATCCCGAATAAGTAATCAATACGGCATTAGGGTCGTTAGATTTTACATCTACACAAGTTAAACTATTTCCCGTGTTAGGATTATTCAGTGTTACCCACGTATTACCACCATCAGTAGTTTTATAAATATTGTTGGAGCGCAGCACATAAATAATTTGATTATTGGATGGTGCAACTTTAAAATCAACGATAGTAGCCGCAGTGCCCGGTAAAGCAGTAAGCTGTGTCCAAGTAGAACCTTGATTAGTCGATTTAAATAAATTAGAATACCCACCATAAATGGTATTGGCATTTGATGGGTCTTGGCACCATGGCGAAACCCATGCAGATGAACCAGATAACCCTGATGTGATAGATGTCCATGAACCACCACCATTGGTAGTTATATTATAATTGCCATTGTAATATTCGCCATACATCACATTATTATTAGTTCTGTCAATAAAACAATCCATACCATCACCACCTAACCTTTCTGCATAAGAAGTTGATGTGTGTAAATTAGTTCCATTGTCTTGATGTCCAGTAATCCAATAGGATGAAGTGCTGGCAGATAACCCAATTTTATAAATTTGAGCAATACATAAATTGCTGCTCATGTCGGTCCATGTGGTGCCATTGTTTGAGGTTTTAAAAAAACCACCATCGCAACCCGAAAAATAAGTGGTTCCATTGCCGGGTAAATAACTCAAAGCATGAATATCAGCATGTACATAAGGTGCTCCACTCCCCTGCCAATGTGCGTTTATAGTCCAAGAAGTGCCGCCATTTATCGAACGCCAAATATTTACACCGCCTACAATAAGTTCATTAATATTAGTTGGCGACACGGC
Source organism: uncultured bacterium (assembly GCA_903871715.1). Classification (GTDB taxonomy): domain Bacteria; phylum Bacteroidota; class Bacteroidia; order Chitinophagales; family CAIODY01; genus CAIODY01. The sequence goes on along the minus strand of CAIQHW010000090.1, from coordinate 5,773 downwards.
TATAGAAAGTGTATACCAGCCCTGCCCACCTTGGTCTAATCCATTGTTATTCCAACCTAATAAGTTTAAGTTTGAGGTGGTAGGTGAGGTAGAGCCTAAATAACGTGTAGTAAAGGAAGCACCATTATCTGTTGATAAATAAATTCCTTGCAAACCATAGCTAGCTGCCGATGGCGATACTGAACCTAAGCACGAAATTAAGTAAACGTCGTTATTATTAGCTATTGAAACACCAATAGACATGCGATAAGCAGAAGAAGGCACACCAGATGTGATAATGGACCAAGTGGCGCCACCATCAATAGATTTATAAAAGTTAGAAGCTCCAGTGGCATATACGGTGTTATAATCATGGGGGCGGAAAACCATATCTGTAACACCACTGCTCATTTCAAGTGTCCATGTAACACCACCATCAGTAGTGCGCCATATACCCGAATTACTTGCCACTAAAATAATTTGTGAATTAGATTGATTTACAAGCACTTTATAAATTCTCCAACCATTGCTAACTGGCCAATTTAATCCTGTTGTATTCCAAGTTGCACCACCATTGGTAGATTTTAAAACACCAATACTATAGCTATCTCCATGGTCGTCATCACCTGTGGCTAAATACATCATTTGATTATTGGAAGAATCAATGGCAATATCCGAAGTGCCAATAACACTCAATTGGTCGGTATTGGTTGACCATGAAGTGCCGCCATTGGTTGTAGTCCATAATCCACCATCTGGTCCACCAACAAAAATATGGTTGCTATTGGTGGGGTCAAACCTTACAAAATTAAGTCGACCAGCACCACCAGAGGTGGGTGCACCAGATGGGCCAACAAACGACCAACCAGTGCTACCAGTAAGTTGATTGGTGCCTTTAATGTTATTTTTAACACCTTTAATCGAATTATTTTGTTTCAAATTGCCCTGATACATTTGCTTGGCAGCCGAATTGTGGTTCAAATAATCTTGAAAATACTCCCAGTTATGCGATGGTAGCGTTATATCGCCAGATGGATACACCCGTTGTTGCATAAAATATTCCCAACGCTTATAATGAAAATAAGCCGACTCTTTCGACTCATCTTCTGGTTTATTAGCATTAGCATGGCGGCGTTCGCGAAGCATTTCTTTTTCCTTGCCTTTAAAATCTTTGTTGAATGACTTTTGAATATCGTAGAAATTTACCGACAAATCAGCCATAGGATTTTGCCACGATTTTTCTTTAGACTTTGCTAATACTTTTGATGATATTAATTTACTCCCTACTTTTTTAGCAGACGATAAATTTTGAGCATTAGTTTGATTCGTTATCAACCACAATGGAACAATGGTTGCAATAATAAATAATAGCTTTCTCATTGATGTTGATGTTTATTTGTTGATAGAAATAGTGAAGTCATTATCGGTTTAGTTTATTGCCAGTATCCACTGGGTAGCCCATGTTTCTTTTTTCAAACTTTTGTTGATTAAGTTTCCTTTTTAAAGAATCGAATGCCTGATGATTAGGCTCGTAATTAGGAGAACCCAAATTGGTGGTAGATTTGGAAGTTTTATTTTCAGAAGCTACATTTTGAGTAGCAATATCGTGGTTGGTTTTTTGTTCGCAATGGCACGATACCAATCCTGCAACACTAATGATTAACCACAATTTTTTCATTGTAAATGATTTTGTTGGATGATGATATGGTTATTAAATAAACTCCATTATTAATGTCGGTTGTAGAAAACTGGAGTAAATTTTTACCCTGTGCATTTTGCCCAGTGAAAATATGGTCTATCTTTTTACCTAGCAAATCAAATAAATCTACCTGAATAGCACTAATATCTTCCTTTTCGAATTCTATTTTGCAGCTATTAATAGCAGGGTTTGGATATACATGCAAGGTTTGAGGTTGCATTGATAGCGGTTTTGCACCTGAATTAAGATTTACATCTGGATTAGTGTTTATTATTTCTGCCACATAGGTATTCCAATCTCCGCTCGAGTTGCCATAGCATCCAGCCACCCATAATGTGGGTGTGGTAGCACTATATTTTTTGGCAATGCCCGAATAGTCGCCCCAACGTTGATTATTGTTGTGTTGAGGGTCGGCGCAATTTAACACTGCACCATCGCCTTGCCTAATTAAATCGGAGCTAAAAGTGTTTAATGCACCATCAAAAAATTTACCTCTTATTTCGGGATAGGCAGATGGTCCTGCTGCAGAAAAAGAAATATAAACAGATTGGTCGAAACTACTATTGGAAAATGAATGAATAGCTGGATAACAGTAGTCTTTTACAGTGGTATAAGAAATATCGGAGGTATTAGTTAAAGTAGGTACATTTCCGTTTACAATAATTCGATAGTATCTAATCTCACTGTAGTTATTGGCATCACCAACACAATGCACCACATGCAACATTTGATTTTGACAAACGGCATCTTGAATGGCGCTGCTGCCTGTATTGAGCAAAAGTGATGTACCCATTTCGGCTGCATCGGCTGGAGGTTGCGGAAAATTTACACTTACATAACCATCGTCGAATAAGCTGCCATTGTTAATATTGTATATATGCAGATTAGTAGTGTTGGGGGTGGTAATGAGGTAAATATTATCGGAGTTGGGTAGGTTGGCAAATTTAGCAGGCACCACACGATATTCGGGCGCATTCCATGATAAGGTATTAAGCTGTGAAACATTGCTATATCCATCGCTGGTGCTGATACTATAGATAATAGATTGTTGAAATGTACCCGATGCATCAAATAAATTGCCTGTTAATATTAATCGGCTTTGCGTGATTGCCATTTTAGGATAATCGAACAAGTAGTTGTTGTTAGTAATTTGATACAGATTCCACAATCCATTGGGGTCGTTGGTTTGCGAAAAAGCTATCAATACGCCCGATGGTATAAGATTATTTCTATCGCACGTTTGCGCTTCAACAATAAATCTATCAGCATTAGGGTCGTAAATAACTTTTGGGTCGCAAAGAATATTAGAAATAGTAGAGTTGGAAAAGAAATTGATTAAAGTTATCGTATTGTTTGTTGTGCCATTTTCGTTGGTGATAGTAAGATTGCTGTTGTAGATAGAAATGATATCGCCGCTGTTAGAAATAGCTATAGCGTTATCGGGTGGGCAACCATAACTGCCAGCATCAAAATTTCTTCCAATGGTGGGTGCTACCACTTGTGTATTGTTGGTAGAAGTAATATCAAGCGAAGCAGTGGCTTTTTTGGCAGCCGGGTTAAATTTTTGTTGGTTTAGCTTTTGCTTTGTATTCCAAAGATGGTCGTAATTAAACGCTTGCTCATTGCAATTACAATCAATTGCCATTAGTTTGGCTTTAAATTTATTTAACTGCAAAGGTTGTATAGTGCCTATAAATTTTGTTACCGCTGGTTTTGGTGCTATTGTTTTTATTTGGGCCAATAAAGTGCTACAGATAAGCAACAGTAGTAGTGGTAACAATTGTTTCATGGCTTTACGCTTTAATACTTTGAAAAATCAATCGACAAACCTACGAATTATATGACATCGCTTGCCCTATTTTTATTAACATTTTTTAAACAAATTACTACCCACTATTATTTCGTGAAGCTATTTTTATCCTTGCAAGCTGCTGCAAATGCAGTTTCGCCACGAAAGAAATCGTCAAGGTTGTAGTAGGGTTGTTGTCGGGCAAGGAGTTTGTTTTTTTGGTGTTATGTCGTCAGTTGGATAGGAGTTGTGTCGTGGAAAAATTCATAGCCGATAACGTTCTCGGGGCATTTTGCAGAGGCGGATTAGAAGTCCGTCACTTGTCGCAAAGATAACATTTAATAGAAACTACAAAACTTAAATGCAACCCGTCAGCCGCCTTTGCAAAAGCCCCATGTTAGTTGCAGTGAAAATGTTATTAGTGTGTGCTGTCAAGTTAGCCATGCGGATAACACGAAGGCAATGCTGGTCGTAGAAGCGTTGGCAAAGATTAGCACACTCTTTTAGCAGGCTTGGTTTTGGCGGTGGGCTTTGCGCCTGCTAAATGTGTGTGCTAATGTGCTGTGTTGAATTACTATTGAACTTTATTTTTGGTCGTTGATTTCCGCAGCCTTGACAGCGTTGATTTCGGTCATGACAGCGATGATTTCGGTCATGACAGCGATGATTTCGGTCGTGACAGTGGTGTCCGCAGCCTTGACAGCGACGATTTCGGTCATGACAGCGACGTCCGCGACCTTGACAGCGATGATTTCGGTGGTGACAACTGCCATTGCGTCCATGACAACTGCCACTTCTTCCATGACAGCGTTGATTTCGGTCGTGACAGCGACGTCCGCAGCCTCGACAGTGATGATTTCGACCTTGACAGCGACGATTGTAACCTATTCAGTGAGGTTTGCAACGGTGTTAGTGAGCTAATTAGTCGATTTGATGAACTTTGCAACGTGGTTGAAACCCTTATCATCTATGGCTTTGAGTAGATAGATGCCGTTAATCAAGTCTTCGACTTTGATAGTTATGAGTGATGAGTTGTGAGTTATGAGTTCGGCAACTTCGTTGTTGTGAATGATGGTGCGACCTAATAAATCTGTGATTTCGATGGATTTTATTTCGGAATTATTGAGGCTTATTGTTAGTGTGGTGGTGGCTGGGTTGGGATAAACTTCCAGTTTTTTATTCAATGTTTTCAAATCATTGATACCATTGGCTTTGCTCGTATCCAAATCTATTAGGCTTACATCATCCATGAAATAATAACTGGCTGGACCACCGCCTCGTATGCTATCCACCAATTGTGTTTGAAACTGCCCATCGGGTTTAAGATTGCCCATGCAAAAATATTTTGCACCGCCAAAGCCTTCACAAGTAAAAGTGTCTATTATTTGTACCCAATGTTGGGTATCAATAACCATGGTATGAATAAACACCTGCGGTGTATAAGTGCTAAATTGGAAATACCCCCCTTGATAAGCCACTGCGGTATCACTAAAATACACATCAAAGTTGTTGATACCTACTATTTCACCAAAACCACCCCAATTGGCTTTAATAGTATCAATAAGCTGTAGCCAAATACTAAACACATATTTATGCCCACTAACAAGGGATTTAGTTAACTTACCTTCTAACAATTCATGTTCATTAGGCGCACTATTAAAATATTGCCCATCTCCAGCACAATTATTGCCGCTATGCGGATATACATATTTGCTTCTAAATAATCCAGTAGGTAAATTTGATTGAGAATACCACGGACATAAAGTTGTATAAGCATCAGGTGAAGGACCAACCATCATCCAATCGCTAATAGTAGCATTTGTACCATTTAAAGAATCAAAATCAGCAGCAAAGGTTAAATCTTCAATTGTTCCTGTCCACCAAGGTGGTTGTGGGTGAATATATTGTTCAAAACTGGGATTTTTAATTAAATTTTGCTGCGCATAAGAAGCAGTAAGCAGCAAGCAGTAAGCAGATTTTTTTCATGGTAAAACGATTTAAAAACCAAAGGCGTTTACCCTTGTAAGCACCTTTGGTAATAGGTTATTTTACACCGCTGGCGCAAGTTTGCAGCCGAGCCTTTGAGCATTGGGAACTTGTGCAGCTATTATTTAGGCACAAGTGGGCTATACGCTTTTCCTACGCCTCACACTTGCGCCAGCAAGGGGTTCAGAATGATTGGTTAGACCCCTGTACGTCTTCAAAAGAAAGTGAACTAAAGAGGTAAAAAAATAAGAGACACATTTTTGTTGATGAATCAAAGTTAAGAATTAATTTTTAGTGTTTAAAAAAGATTTGTTGCTGGA
>CAIQHW010000089.1 GCA_903871715.1 uncultured bacterium | reverse complement strand
TCTTCTTCATTTGTACAGTAGCCTATTTGCACATCAGCACATTATCTTCTGCACAAATCAATCATGTCCTCAATCCATCCTTTGAGAATTTAATTAGCCATGATTCCCTTTCTTACCCTTGGATTAACTTCGCAAAAAACTGGCATGGTACGGATAGTACTAACTTAACCTATAACCCATCTATATTATTTACTTACCCTAATCAATATAATCATCTTCCTATTCCTGATGCAGGTTGGGGGGGGGTATATCAGTATCCAAGAACGGGTAAGGTAGTTAGTATTATAACAATATATGCGGACACAATAGGAGCATTCGAAAGAAGAAACGAAGTAGGCAAGTTAGATAGTAATTTGAAAACTGGTGTAACCTATTGTCTTACTTTCTATTGCAACTTCCCAAAGCCAATTGGAATTGGCATAGCCACTAATCATATATGCGCTTATGTAGGCGATAGCAGTATAGATACGATATTAAGCAGCGGTGGTAAAGTAATTAACTATTTTACCCCACAAATTGTTTGCAATACTGTAGTGAGCGATACCATGAATTGGACGAAAGAAGAAGCCAGCTTTGTAGCCACAGGCAATGAAACAAGAATTATACTCGGTAATTTTTATGATAATTATCAAACCAGTGTATTTGTAATAGACCCCAATGGTGCAAGAGTAGCTGAATATTTTATAGATGATGTATCGGTAGTAGAAACGGCAGCCCATGTGCAGGCAGGTAAGGATACCACGATAAACCAAGGAGATACCATAGAACTGGGTGCTGCCACCACCGTGGGTTTACCTTGCGAATGGTACAACATGAATAACCAACTCATCGGCAGAGGAAGCACAGCAGTTATCGCACCCACTCAAACAGCCTCTTACTATGTACGCATGGATGTATGCGGTAATGTAACCTATGATACGATAAAAGTGAGTATAGTGCCAACAGGCATAGAACGATTAACGATGAATGATGAACAGTTGGTGGTGTATCCGAATCCAGCAACGAATGAGTTATCAGTAATCGGTCATCGGTTTTCAGTAAAGGCAATAGAGGTTTATGATGTTATTGGTCAGTTGCAAATCAGCCGTGCGGCAATTCCCCCTTATCAAGGGGGCAAGGGGGATTTGGTAATAGAAGTGGCGGCTTTGCCGAGTGGCATTTATTTTATCAAAGCCACCGACCTACAAGGCAATGTAAGCAATACAAAATTTGTGAAGCAGTGATATTAAAACTCACCGCTGGCACAAGTTTGCAGCGTTGGTTTGTGCGGTGGGTAACTTGTGCTAACTTTGCAATTAAAGTAAGACCATGATAAATTTTATGATAAATAGTGTTATAGGCACAAGTCGGCAAACGCTTGGTGGCTATGCTTCAGACTTGCGCCAGCAGGGGATTTATTTTAGGTAAAATATTTTATCAAAGACCAATCAGTTGGGCAATAAATTCAGCATCGATTTATCCGCCCAAGCCTCAGGCATTTATTTTATCACTGTGCAGCAGCAACAAACAAATGTGTGGAGAGGGAAAGTGGTGAAAGAATAATGCGCTAATTTGCTGTGTGCTATCGAAAATACATGGCTTTGCAATTTGTTTTTAAATTTGCCATTATTTTTTTTCGACTCACCATTTAATCTGTTACCCAAACATGAAAGCAGAAATATTGCCAGTGGCACTTTCACTCCGCATTGATTGGAGCGAAATGGATTTATTTGGGCATGTAAATAATGTGTCGTTTTTCAAATACATACAAGCCTCACGGGTTAATTATTGGGAGCAATCGGGCATTTCAAAACTATTTGCCGAAGAGAAACAAGGTCCAATTTTAGCATCAGTCAATTGCAATTTTATACAACCACTTTTTTATCCAGGCAATATTTTAATCAAAGCGCAAATAGAATTTATGAAAACCACCAGCTTTGGTTTGCATCATCAAATTTTTAATAATAAACAGGAATTAGCGGCTGAAGAGGTGTCGAAGTCCTGGTAGAGATCGGAAGAGCACACGTCTGAACTCCAGTCACAT
>CAIQHW010000088.1 GCA_903871715.1 uncultured bacterium | reverse complement strand
TTGTTTTGATTCGTGGTGGTAGGGTAAAAGATTTACCTGGTGTGCGTTATCATATTGTTCGTGGTGCATTAGATACTGCTGGTGTAAACAACCGCAAAAAAAGCCGCTCTAAATATGGCACAAAACGACCAAAACCAGGTGCTGCTGCAGCTCCTGCTAAAAAGAAATAATTATTAACTAAGTAATCTTGTTATAAAATTTTGAAACAAGGTGAATAAATTCAAACAACAACATGCGTAAAAAGAAAGCCCCCAAACGATTTTTGGCGCCAGACCCAAAATTCAACGACCAATTAGTAACTCGATTCATCAACACAATGATGTGGAGCGGAAAAAAAACAATTGCTACTTCTATCTTTTATGATGCGATGGCAATCATTGATAAAAATGCTGGTGACATGGATGGCTACACTACTTGGAAAGAAGCGATTCAAAACGTAACACCTGCAGTGGAAGTAAAAAGCAAACGTATTGGTGGTGCTAACTTTCAAATTCCAACAGAAGTTCGTCCTGATAGAAAAATATCGTTAAGCATGAAATGGATTATTCGTTACAGTCGCGAACGTAATGGAAAATCAATGGCTGAAAAATTGGCTAACGAATTAATTGCAGCAGCAAAAAAAGAAGGTGCTGCTTTTAAAAAGAAAGAAGATACACACAAAATGGCTGAAGCAAATAAAGCTTTTGCACATTTTAGATAATTGACAATTTGCTCAATAGCTAACAATTGCTCAATGGTTATTTTATAAATTCCATTGAGCAATCTTTTTATAAAACAAAAATCAAAACAATTTAACAGTAAAATAAAATGGCAGATTTAAGATTTCAAAGAAACTTTGGTATTGCTGCACACATTGATGCAGGCAAAACTACCACCACAGAGCGTATTTTGCGCTACACAGGTATGATTCATAAAATTGGTGAAGTGCACGATGGTGCTGCTACAACCGATTGGATGGAGCAAGAAAAAGAACGTGGTATCACTATCACTTCGGCTGCGGTAAGCTGTCAATGGAAGTTTCCAACTGTAAAAGGTAAAGAAACTGCGGATACTAAATCATATTATTTTAATATCATCGACACTCCGGGTCACGTGGATTTTACTGTAGAAGTAGAGCGTTCTATGAGGGTATTAGATGGTTTGATTGCTTTGTTCTCTGCGGTTGATGGTGTTGAACCACAATCTGAAACAGTTTGGCGTCAGGCTAATCGTTATAAAGTTCCACGTATCGGTTTTGTAAACAAAATGGATAGAAGTGGAGCCGATTTCTTAATGGTTGTGCAACAAGTAAAAGACATGTTGGGCGCAAAAGCAGTGCCATTGCAGCTTCCAATTGGAGCTGAAGATGATTTTAAAGGTGTGGTTGATTTGATTAAAATGAAAGGAATCATTTGGCACATGGAAACAGAAGGTATGACTTTCGACGAAATCGAAGTGCCTGCTGATATGTTAGCCGAGGCGCAAGAATGGAGACAACATTTAGTTGAAGCTGTAGCTGAATACGATGAAAAATTATTAGAAAAATTCTTCGAAGATCCTAATAGTATTACTGAAGCAGAAATGCACGAAGCAATTCGTAAAGCATGTATTGATTTATCAATTGTGCCAATGATGTGTGGTTCTTCATTCAAAAACAAAGGCGTACAAACTGCATTAGATGCGGTTTGCCGTTATTTGCCTGGCCCATTAGATATTGAAGATACAAAAGGAATTAACCCTGATACTGGCGAAGAAATCACTCGTAAAGCTGACCCTAAAGCACCTTTCAGTGCGTTAGCATTCAAAATTATGACTGATCCATTTGTAGGTAGATTAGCGTTCTTCCGTTGTTATAGCGGACATTTAGATTCAGGTTCTTATGTGTTGAATGTAAGAAGCGGAAAGAAAGAGCGTATCAGCCGAATCATGAAAATGTTTGCCAACAAACAAAATCCAATTGATTTTATTGAAGCTGGTGATATTGCAGCAGCAGTAGGTTTCAAAGAAATTAAAACTGGTGATACTTTATGCGATGAAAATCATCCAATCACTTTGGAAAACATGTTCATTCCTGAACCGGTTATCGCAATTGCAGTTGAGCCTAAAACTCAAGCTGACGTGGATAAAATGGGATTGGCAATTTCTAAATTAGTAGAAGAAGACCCAACTTTAAGAGTAAATACTGATGAAGATACTGGTCAAACAATTCTTCGTGGTATGGGCGAATTGCATTTGGAAATTATCATCGACCGTATGAAACGTGAATTCAAGGTGGAAGTAAACCAAGGTGCGCCGCAAGTGGCTTATAAAGAAGCGTTTAACACTACTATTACGCATCGTGAAGTATTGAAAAAACAATCTGGTGGTCGTGGTAAATTTGCCGATATTCAATTTGAATTTGGTCCTGCTGATGAAGAATGGTTGAAAGAAAACGAAGGCAAACATTTCCAATTTGTAAATGATATTTTTGGAGGTTCAATTCCAAAAGAATTTATTCCTGCCATTATCAAAGGTTTTGAAACCTCTATGCCTAATGGTGTGTTGGCTGGTTATCCAGTAAACAACATGAAAGTTCGTGTGTTTGATGGTAGCTACCATGATGTGGATTCCGATTCTATGTCATTTGAATTGTGTGCTCGTTCTGCATTCCGTGAGGCTGGAAGAAAAGCAAAACCAATTTTGTTGGAACCCATCATGAAAGTAGAAGTGTTAACGCCAGACCAATACATGGGTGATGTTACAGGCGATTTGAACCGTCGTCGTGGAATCATGGAAGGTATGGATAGTCGTGCTAACTTGCAAGTGATAAAAGCTAAAGTGCCATTGAGCGAAATGTTTGGTTATGTAACGCAATTGCGTTCGTTGTCATCAGGTCGTGCTACATCTACCATGGAATTTAGCAACTACAACCCAGCACCAAACAATATTGCCGAAGTGGTGATTGCAAAAAGCAAAGGCAAATTGAAACCAATTGAAGAGTAATTAATGGGGATTAATTAAATAGGGATAGTAAAATAAAAAAGTCCGCTACTAAATCGTAGTGGACTTTTTTTATTGCCGATGGGTTATACCATTTAAACTTGTCAAAGTAAGCCATCAAACATTTATTGTTTCACAAACTTCGCATTGCTTACATTGCCGTTGGCATCAGTGGCTTTGATAAAGTAAACACCGCTTGGGTAGTCGTCAGTATCCAGTCGTAAGTCGTAAGAAGTGAGCGTTGTAATAGTTACTTTCATTTTTTGCCCAACCACATTTGTTATTTCAATTGTATTTACCCTTCCGCTTGCAGAAGGGCTGGCTAACGACTTACAACTTACGACTATCGACTGCCCTGCTGGGTTAGGGTAAATTGTTAATGATAAATGGTTGATGGTTAATGCTGCAATGCCATTGGCTTTGCTGGTATCATCCAAATCTATCAGGCTTACATCATCATAGAAATAGTACGCCAATATGGGCAAAGTGTTAATGCTATCCACCAATTGCCATTGGGTTTGGGCATCGGTTTTAAAATTGCCAATGCACATATAGCGTTCGCCGCCTTCGGCTACAAAAGTATCACGCAGCAACACCCAGTTGCCTGTGTCGGTTACCATTTGGTTTATTTGCACTTGTGGGCTATAATGCGTAATATCAAAATTGCTACGCCAATGCACCACCGTATCGCTAAAATAAGCACTGAAACTATTGATGCCTGCTATTTTGCCTACATTAGCAAAGCCAGCCAGTGTATCGCATAAATGCACCCACATACCAAATTGATAATGATGCCCTGCGATTAAATTGGTATCTAACCTGTTTTCAAATATTTGACGAAAGTTTGGGTTAGAAATTGGTGAGAATTGCCCCCCCACAGTGGAATCGGAATGGGGGTAGATGTGTTTGGAAACACTCGACATAGGTAAACCAGAGCCCGCTGGTTGATTTATTGACCAAACACTTGGTCCATTACTTACTTGTATCCAATCTGTTAAGTAACAGAGAAAAGAGAAAGGTAAGGAATCGTAGTAATAAATTGAAGGCGGGATAAGAAGTAGATGTACAATTACCTACTCTTTTTTCAAAACTGGGATTGCGGACTAAATTTTGTTGGGCGTTAGCAGTACACAGTACATAGTAAAAACAGTTTTTTCATTTCTTGTTTGTTTTAGTAAAAACAAAGTTAAGGGATAAATCCTTTACCAATTGTGCAGGATGTTTCGCCACATTAAAAGCAAGATGAAGCCCTATCAACCCCCTATTAAAGCAATTTATAGCCTTGTCTATTAAACATTACCATGTCATAGAGCGATGCTAAAAGACAACTAAAGTAAATTTAAAAATGAGCTGAGCAAATGTTACAAGGCAACTAAAATAAATTTACAAATGAATTGAACGATGATACAAGGCAACTGAAGCACCATAAAAGTAAAATGAACGATGGTAAATGGGAAAAGAAGTATCATACAAGCCAACTTAAGCATGATAAAAGTCAATCGTGGCATCATAAAACTCAATCGAAGTACGATAAAAATGAATCGAGTTAGGTTATAAAAAGAGTTTTATGGATTATTGGCAGACGACATCATTATGCTGGTGAAACGGTAAAAAAACTTTTTCTTTGAAAAATAATTTGGCAATAAAAAATATGGAAAAGCTCTAAGAATAAACAGTTGCATGGCAAGTTAAAACAACCTAATAAATACAGCATTACAAATCATTGTTTACCTTTGCGCCCTCAAAAAAATAAGTATTTGATATGGCAACAATTAACAAAGAAAACATCGGTTTTTTGCATGATAAATTAACTATCACTTTAGGTAAAGACGATTATATGCCCAAAGTAGAAAGCGGTTTAAAAAAGATTGCAAAAACTGCTACCCTACCAGGTTTTCGCCCAGGTTTAGTTCCTGTGGGCATGATTAAAAAAATGTATGGCAAAGGAATTTTGGCAGATGAATTAAGCAAGTGTGCATCAGAAAAAATGGATAATTACATCAAGGAAAACAACATTCAATATTTGGGGCATCCACTTTCACTACCATTAAAAGAGGAATTGGATTTAAACACCGCCAATGAATTTCATTTCCAGTTTGAAATTGGCTTGCAGCCCAATTTTCAAGTGGTAGCACCCAACGAACAAAGCAATTTAACAGAATATAAAATCACA
>CAIQHW010000087.1 GCA_903871715.1 uncultured bacterium | reverse complement strand
TTAATTGTGAATAAATTTAACAAAATGTCTCTAATCTTTAACCGCTAATCAGTACACTTTCATTTGAAGCGGAACACCTTCATCAGCTTTCATAAATAAAATATCGTAAGCACTGATGAGTAGTTCGTTTTCTGCCTTAGGGTTATAAGGCAAAGCCAGTTGATAGTTTTGTTGTTGAAATTGTAAATCGGCTTCCATGTGCTATAATGGATTTATACTTTATAAGATGATAAATAACAACGAAAAGTTGCTTGAAATATTTTATTGTTGATGCAGGCTTTGCTGGTGTTTGTTCAGCCATGATTCGTTCAAAATATACTTTGTGTCTTTGTGCCTTGGTGAGCCAAATAGTTTTGTGTTTTTTTGTTCAGAAATATCTATACATTTATAAAACATAAAGTTGCTTGCGGTGTTTAATTGATTCGTTAGCCAATTTTAATTCAGCATAATCATTTAAAATGGAAGGAATAAATTTTGATTTTGGAAAAGGTTTTATTTTCAGCAAGCACATACCTAAGCTGCTGCCTCCATTCGACAGAATCTTTGAGATTTTCAAAGATTTACTCACTCACACTTCAGGCGATATTGAAGAGTCATTTAACTGGCTCAAAATTTTAGATAAAGAATACAAGATTTTTACACCCGAATACACCATTGAAGATTTCGAAGAAGACCTGAAGAAAAAAGGTTACATTAAAGAAGAGATTGAATTAGACGACGAAGGCAATGCTGGTAAAGGACCAGGCAAGCAATTGCTCACTGCTAAAATGGAAACTGCTCTTCGTGAATTTGCACTCGACCAGATTTTTGGCAAACTTAAAAAAAGCGGAATTGGCAATCATCGAACTACAAAATTAGGCGTAGGCGATGAACGTGATGGTGAAAACCGCAGCTATCAATATGGTGATGATATGGCATTGGTGAATATGACAGAGAGTTTGAAAAATGCTCAAATCAATCATGGCATCAGCGATTTGAAACTGACAGAAGATGATTTGATAGTGGAAGAATCAAAACACAAAGCACAGATGAGTACGGTGTTGATGATTGACATCAGTCATTCGATGATATTGTATGGCGAAGACAGAATTACACCTGCTAAAAAAGTAGCGATGGCTTTGGTGGAATTGATTCATCGCAAATACCCAAAAGATACGATTGATATTATTGTGTTTGGCAATGATGCCTGGCCAATACAAGTAAAAGATTTGCCTTATTTAAAAGTAGGACCTTATCATACCAATACAGTTGCAGGATTGGAACTGGCAATGGACATTTTACGCAGAAAAAGAAATACCAATAAGCAGATATTTATGATTACCGATGGTAAGCCGAGCTGTGTAAAATTGCCTAATGGGGAGTTTTATAAAAACAGTAATGGCTTGGATGCGATGATTGTAAATATGTGTTTGGAAAAAGCAGCACAAGCTCGAAAATTGAAAATACCCATCACTACTTTCATGATTGCACAAGACCCATATTTAAGACAGTTTATAGAAATGTTTACCGAACAAAATAAAGGCAAAGCATTTTTAACTGGCTTGCAAGGCTTAGGCGAAATGATTTTTGAAGACTACGAAAAAAACAGAATCAAGAAAATATAATTTTTAAAACGATACACATTGAAACAGGAAATCACCTTTAAAGAATTAAAGAAATCGGGCTATGTTGATAGAACTATCAACGAAGAAATGCAAGCCAATTTAATTGAGAAATTAAAAGCCAAACAACCTGTGTTTGAAGGTTTGTGGGGTTATGAAGATACTGTAATTCCTCAATTGAAGAAAGCTATTTTATCAGGTCATCACATCAATCTATTAGGATTACGTGGGCAGGCAAAAACCAGAATTGCCCGAAACATGATTGAGCTATTGGATGAATACATGCCCATTGTAAAAGGTTCGGAGATTAATGATAGTCCGTTTCGTCCTATTTCAAAATTTGCGAAAGATATGTTGGATGAAATGGGCGATAAAACACCGATTGCATGGGTGCATCGCAGCCAACGTTTTTTTGAGAAGTTGGCAACACCCGATGTAAATGTTTCAGATTTAATTGGTGATATTGACCCCATCAAAGCAGCTACTTTAAAATTGCCCTATTCCGATGAACGAGTATTGCATTATGGTATGATTCCCCGTGCCAATCGTTCGATATTTGTAATAAATGAATTACCCGATTTACAAGCCAGAATTCAGGTTTCCTTATTTAATATTTTGCAAGAAGGCGATGTTCAAATCAGAG
>CAIQHW010000086.1 GCA_903871715.1 uncultured bacterium | reverse complement strand
CCATTAGTGGTACTTGCAATCAGCAAACACAGCCAGTGATTTGGAGTATTTCACCAGCAACTGGTTGGACATTTGGAGGTATTTTCGGAAATACATTTGGTTTGATGGACCCAAATTTATGGTCGGCTGGAAGCAATTCATTGAATGTAAACTTCACCACAATTGGTAGTTATACAATTAAAATGATTATTGGCTCAACCAACCTTTGCGGATTGGATACAGTGGTGCAAACAATTTGCGTAGTGCCACCCCCAACACCTTCATTCACAATGACTCCGCCGAATGCTTGTGCACCTTCAGTCATCAATATTACTAATACTTCGTTGGGTAGTGCAGGTTGTAGTTCGTTGGGGTATAGTTGGTCACTTAGCTACACATCAGGTTGTGTATACTATGGTTCAGGAAGTTATGTCTTCAGTAGTGGTTCTAATTCATCTCAAAATCCTTCATTAACTTTTAGTACACCAGGTAATTATGCGATTACATTAAGTGTTTCCAATGTTTGCGGAACTTTTTCTACCACCAATTCAACAGTGGTAAAAGATGTGCCTTACATCACTACATATGCTTCATACGGTAGTTGTACGCCTGCAACAACAAGTCCAGCTAGTTATTTTGGCATTTCTCCTTGTGGGGGAACTATATCTAATTATGCTTGGACCTATTCTGGTGGAACACCAGCAACAGCAACAGGTGCTTCACCAGGAAATGTTACATTTAATACATCAGGCAGTCATTCAATACAAGTAACAGCCACGAATGAATGTGGCAGCTCATCTGCTTCTGTGGGTTATTCAGCTTATCCAATTCCTGTTGTAAATGCAGGCGCTGACCAAACCATTTGTGATAATGTTGGCGGAACTATATTGAATTCAAGTGTTTCAAGCGGAACACCTTCTTATTATTATTCATGGTCGCCGAGTGCGTCAAGCTATTGCTGTCCATCAGTAAATCCTTCAACTACTACAACCTACTATTTATCCGTTTCAGATTATTACGGTTGTAGTGGAAGTGATTCCGTGATTGTAAACGTAAAACCTGCGCCAGTTGTAACTATCAGCGCAATACCTAATGCAGTATGTTATGGAAATTCAGTTGCTTTAAATTCGACAAGTACAATTGCTGGAACAACTTATTCATGGAGTGGTTCGGGCTTGGGAAGTACGACTGGAGCAAATGTTTCAGCAATTCCAACTTCTTCAGGAAATTTTTCAGTTACAGGAACTGCTCCTAATACGTGCAGCAGTACACAATCTACTTATTTTACAGTTTATCCTTTACCAAATTTATCCGTTTCACCATCAACAAATAATTTTATTTGCTTAGGAAATTCAGTTGCATTAACTGCATTTGGAGCAAATACTTATCAATGGAAACCTACTACAGGATTAAGTTCTACCACTTCATCAACTGTAACAGCATCACCAACAACTACAACAACTTACACTTTGATTGGCACTTCCATCAACAATTGCAAAGATTCCATTGCTGTTGTTGTAAATGTGAATGGGTTACCAACCGTTACTGCATCAGCATCTCTGCCTGTTACTTGCCCAGGACATCCAAATACACTAACAGCAGGGGGTGCATCAACTTATAGCTGGAGTCCTGCAACAGGCTTGAATACCACAACTGGCTCGGTTGTAATTGCTTCACCAACCGTAACCACAACTTATGTTGTTACTGGACAAAATGGAGCGAATTGCCAGGATACACAATATGTGGTGGCGGTTGTAAAACCAATTGCTGATTTGACAATTATGCATTCTGATTCTACTGTTTGTAAAAATCAAACTGTGGATACGATTCATGTTTCGGGTGGAACTTCGAGTTATGTTTGGAGTCCTGCAATAGGCTTAAACACTACAACTGGCGCAGTGGTGATTGCCTCACCAACGGTAACTACAAAATATTTTGTTACGGCTGTAAATACACAAGGTTGCTCAATTACAGATAGCACCTTGGTAACTGTAAATCCACTTCCAGCAACAAATGCAGGGCTTGACCAAACTATTTGTTTTGGAACAAGTGCAAGCATCGGAACGAGTGCAACTGCTGGTTATAATTATTCATGGAGTCCTGCAACAGGCTTAAATAGTACTACTTCAGCCACTCCAACTGCATCGCCAACAGATACAACTACTTATATTTTATTGCAAACGAATGCTGTTACAGGTTGTTATCAATTTGACACAATGGTTGTAACAGTAGTTCCATTGCCAGTTGCGCCAACTTTAGGAAGTAACAATCCGGTGTGTTGGTATTCAACAATCAGTTTGACATCAAGCGGAAATGCAAGTGCAACCTACAATTGGTACGGACCAAATGGATTTACTTCTCCTTTACAAAATCCAAATCACATTCATTCTTTGTATCCTGACACAGGATATTATTATTGCCGTCAGTTTATCGGTGGTTGCTACAGCCCTTATGACAGTGTGTTTGTGCACATGTTCCCTCGACCAGCAGCGTTGTCGGGTATCAATCAAACTATTTGCAAAAATCAATCTGCCAACATTGGTGGCGCACAAGTGGTTGGTAGCACTTACGTGTGGCATAGTACGCCAAGTGGCTACAGTTCTACACTTCCGAACGATGTGGTTACACCAACAGTAACCACAACTTACATCATTGCTGAAACAGATATTCATAATTGCATAGATTCTAACAATGTGGTTATCACCGTAAAACCATTGCCAGTGGTGAATTTCACCAATCCATCACCTGCTTGTTTGAATGTAGGTGCATTATTCACCAACACATCCACAGGTTCGATTGTAACGAATGATTGGAATTGGGGTGATGGCACACCACATACTGGAATCATCAGTCCTAATCATGGTTACACGGCGGTTGGTACTTACCAAGTGAAATTAATTTGCACCACAACAGATGGTTGCATTGATTCCATCACACACACCATAACAACTGTTACAGTGCCGAAAGATTCATTTACATTGAATCCGCATGTTGGTTGTGGACCTTTGGCAGTGAGTTTTCAAAATTTTGGAAGTGGCTACAATCCAAGCTATTTGTGGGATTTAGGCTACAACGGCAATCAATTTACTGGCACAGTTCCTCCAACAACAACTTATCCCGAACCATTTAAAGGCGATACACTTTATCATGTTTATTTAATTGCAGGAAATGTTTGTGGCAACGTTTCTTATCAAGATTCAATTTTGGTGCATCCTTCACCACATGCAAGTTTCGGAACAAATTTAAGTGTCGGTTGTTCGCCATTGCCCATTCATTTCTCCAATGTTTCAGTTGGAAATCCAACAACTTATTTATGGAGTTTTGGTGATGGAAGTCCGACTGATACCAACAAAACTCCTGTGGTGCATGTGTATCACACTGGCACACGTGATACTACTTACATCATCACATTAATCGTTCACAATGCTTGTGGTGATGACACCACTTCTCATTCTATTTTAGTTCATCCAAATACAGTTACTGCTTTCTTCAATGCTACGCCTACCAACGGTTGTGCGCCTTTGAAAGTTGTTGTTCATAATTTTTCAACAGGCGGAAATAACATCAGTTGGAATTTCAGCAATGGAAATTATTCTAACAAAAATGTTGATTCAACAATTTACACACAAGCTGGCACTTACACGATTTATTTGAGTGCCAACAATGGTTGCAGCTTTGATACTGCAACTGCAACGATTACAGTTTATCCTGTGCCGAATGTAATTGCAACACCATCGCCACAAGGCATTTGTTCGGGTAATGCAACCAATATTAGTTTGAGTAGTTTAGTGCCAGGAACAACTTTCGGTTGGACGGTTACACAAAATGGCGTAACAGGTGCTTCGAATGGCTCAGGCTTAGGCATCAGTCAAACATTGAGTTTAGCAGGCGCAACACCAGGCAGCGCCATTTATTTAATCACACCATCTCCATCAACTTATGGATGCGTTGGTTCTTCAATAAAAGACACAGTGAATGTTGGATTGATGCCCGTTGCAACAGCAACGCCTGCGGCGGTTACACTTTGTTCTGGCAGTGCGCCAACAGTGAATTTGAGCAGTTCAATTGCAGGAACAACTTTCAGTTGGACGGTTACACAAAACAATGTTACAGGTGCTTCAAGTGCGATTGGTTCAACGATTAATCAAACATTATTTACGGTGAATCCGCATATTGGATTTGCGAATTATACAATTACACCAAATTATGCAGGCTGCTCTGGTGCTGCTGTTCCAGTGAATATCACGGTGAACAATGTACCGAATGTTACAGCAACTCCAAGCTCTGCATCTATTTGCACTGGCACTGCGCCAAACATCACATTAACTAGCACTGATACCAGTGCAAGTTTCAGTTGGACAGTTGTGCAATCAGGCGTAACAGGCGCAACAAGTGGTTCAGGAACTATCATCAGTCAAACTTTAACAACGACTGGAAACACCAGTGGTACAGCCACTTACACGATTACACCAACTGCAAATGGTTGCATTGGCACACCGATAAATGTGGTTGTAATTGCGAATCCAATTCCTACAGTTACTGCTACACCTGCATTGCAAACAATTTGCTCTGGCAATGCAACCGCAATCAGTTTATCAAGCAATGTAGCAGGAACAATTTTTTCTTGGACACAATCATCAAGTCAGGTAGCTGGTGCATCTAATGCTTCAGGGGCAAATATCAATCAAACATTAACAGCCACATCAACCGTTGCAGGTTCAACTACTTACACTGTAACTCCAGCTGTTGGTGGATGTACAGGCACTTCGATAAATGTTCCAATAACCGTAAGTCCAATTCCATTAGTTACTGCAACACCAACTGCACAAACTATTTGCGCTAGTGATTCATCCAACATTTCTTTGAGCAGCAATGTAGTTGGCACAACTTTCAGTTGGACTGTTGCTCAAAATGCTGTCACTGGCGCAGTTGCAGGTAGTGGCAATTTAATTCATCATCACATTTCAACAACTGGAAATACAATAGGCACTTGCATTTATACAATTACTCCAACTGCGAATGGTTGCCCTGGAACTGCGATTACAGTTACGATTACGGTCAATCCAATTCCAGTGGTTACAGCAACGCCAGCCAATCAAACGATTTGTTCAGGCACAGCAACTTCAATCAATTTATCTTCAACAGTTACAGGTTCAACATTTAGTTGGGTTGTTTCAAATTCGGCTGTGAGTGGCGCTTCGGGCGGCAATGGAACTGTGATTGCACAAACTTTAAATTCATTAGGAACAACGATTGCATCAGCAACTTATGTTGTTACACCATCTGCGAATGGTTGTGCAGGAAATCCATTAAATGTTGTAGCGACTGTAAACCCAGTGCCAGTAGCTGTTTCATCACCATCGGCACAAACAATTTGTTCGGGAACAAAACCAACTATCAATTTAACAAGTGCAGTGAGTGGCACTACTTATGCTTGGACAATTGTGCAAAGCGGCGTTGCTGGCGGCTTTAATAGCATTGGGAATATTATCAATCAGATATTAACCACCACAGGAAATGCAGTGGGTACGGCAACGTATAATATCACCCCAACTGCCAATGGCTGTGCAGGCTTGCCAATAGGGGTTTCTATCACTGTGCAACCTAATCCAATTTTAAATATTGTGGCTGCGCCCGATACAGTCTGTTATCATCAAGCCGTTCATTTTTCTTTTGTTGACCCAGGTTTGAGTAGCTTTTTTTGGAAATTTGGTGATGGTACACAGAGCAATTTTAACCCCACTTCACATCAATATTCATTAAGCGGAAATTTTGCTGTAACATTGATTGGCACATCAACAGCTTATGGTTGTTCCGATTCTGCGAAGAAAACAATTACCATTTCGCCCACGCCAGTTATTCATGTTACACCAACACCAACAAATGGCTGTACGCCGTTAACAGTGCAGTTTTCAAACAACACTATCAACTATTCATTTTGCAATTGGAATTTTGGCGATGGCAATTTTAGCAACACCACACAGCCCACATTTAATCATGTGTTTAATAATGCTGGCAATTTTACTACACAATATATTGCATCCAACACTTATGGTTGCGCCGATACAGTAAACTTTGTTATCAGCGTATATCCCAAGCCCACGGCGGCTTATGGCATTCTTACCACAGCCAATTGTGTAGAGCCTTTTGTGGTTACTACCACCAATTATTCAGCCAATGCAATTTCATACACATGGAAAGATGGACAAGGAAATATAGACCTGAACACCGCTCCCATATTTACTTACAGCATAGGCGGCACTTATAATTTAACATTGATTGTAGCTAATGCTTATGGATGTAAAGATTCTGTAAGCAAGCAAATCATCAATTATCCGCCATTGCATGCAGGCTTCAAAGCCATGCCATTAGTGGGTTGTCAGCCATTATCAGTTTTATTTACCGACACAACAGCGAATAGTTTTTATCAACATTGGAATTTTGGTGATGGCACAATCATTAACAATAATGCAGCACCGCACAACTTTTATTCATTAGCTGGCACTTATGATGTTAGTTTAGAAGTAGAAGGTTTGAATCATGTTTGCGCCGATAGTATTTCTAAATCAAAATACATCACAGTGCTTCAAAAACCGAAAGCAACATTTGTTTTCGACAATACCAACACACCACCACCAACTGTGGAAGTTAAATTTATCAGCACTAGTTTATACGCTTCTCAATTCATTTGGAATTTTGGTGATGGCTCTGCAAGCCTTACCACAAGCACAGATAGCACTTCGCACACTTATAATAATGTGGGCGATTTTCATGTAGAATTAATTGCTGTAAATGCTGATGGCTGCATGGATACTGTGTTTCAGCTCATTCATACCGATTACACAACTGGTTTATTTGTGCCAAATGCACTATCGCCGCATGCTGGTAGTAATGAGGATGTAAAAGTTTTTAAACCAAAAGGTGTTGGTTTGAAAACTTATTTGGTGCAAGTGTTTTCCACTTGGGGTGAAAAATTGTGGGAAAGCACTGCTATTGATGAACATGGCTCTCCTACTGAATCGTGGGATGGAACTTATAAAGGTGAATTGATGCCGCAAGATGTTTATGTTTGGAAAATTGAAGCACAATTCAGCAACGATGCGCCTTGGAAAGGAATGACTTACGATGGCAAAAATTATAGCAGAACGGGTACGATTAGTTTGTTGAGGTAAGAAATCGAAGTTATTCTTTCACAAATTTTTTCACCACAGCATTATTTTTTTCATCCACAATTTTTAAAAAATAAATACCCGAGGACAAGTTTTCAGTTTTCAGTATACAGTAATCAGCATTTTGAAATGAAATAGGCAAATTTATTTTTCTTCCTTGCAAATCAATAACTTCAACTGTTTTTAAACTACCGACTGATAACTGAATACTTATAAGTGATGAAGTTGGATTTGGATAAATTTGAACATCATTTTCTATCACATTTTCAACTCCTAAACTTTTTGCAGGATTTGGATCGAAACCAGCAATGCTTGTTGCACCTGTGTTTTGAGGGTCGAGCCAAAATTTAACCTGGGTATGAATGGCAGTATCTGCATTCCAGGATGTTGAAAATTTACCGTAGTAATCATTCAATAATGAATCAGGATAACCGCAAGCTGATGGCCCACCAAACAACTGCCCCACAAATTGATGATGCTTATTATAAAGCGGTGAACCGCTGCTACCAGGCTCGGTTACACCACTATCCCAATGTTTAATATTCCAACATAAAGCAGTGTAAGAATCGGTGTAGGAGGAGTCGTAACATTGATTATTAGCAAACGATATTTTTTTTATATCGCCCTCTGGATGATGAATACCTACAACCGAATCTGGTGGTGTATTTGAGGTATTCCATCCTGCAAAAAATGGGTGATAACTTAATGGCACTTTGGAAAATAATTTCAACAAAGTAAAATCGCTTTTAGTGTTGGTAGCCATCATAGTTGCGCCATTCACGGTTTCATTTAATGGTCCATTGATTTTGTTGCAATTCGGACTTTCATAATTAAAATAAAATACCCAGCTTGCAAAGCCGCTACTGCCGCAGTGATGCGCCGTCATCAAAAAAGGAATTGTGTCTTGATTTACATCATTCAACAACGAACCACTGCAATATCCGCCACCACAAAGTATCACCACCACAGCATGCTTTTCTTTTTGCCAAGCAGCACCAATCGGGCAGTTCACGTTGTTTTCACAACTGCCGCTTGAACCAAAACCTAACGAAAAGGTTGATTTGTAATCATAAATTCGATAACCATGAATAATTTTAGAAATGTTGAAAGTGCCTTTAAATGCTGCGTTTGCAGGCTCCACATATTCAATCACCGCTTCATCACCAGCGATTAAAGTAGTACCAACAATGTTTTCTACATTGTTGTGCGATGCATTATAAGTGCCAATTTGTGTTTCATTTTTGTTGTTGTAAATGATGATGTAAGCATCGTTGGGCAAATGAAAATTTGTGAACATAAAATTAAGCGATTGTGCATTGGGTGATGAAATTTTTATTTGCCACAATCTTGAACCATCTGGCAAAACTTGCCATGTGCCTGCATTATCGGGGTTAATATTGGTTTCAAATTCATAACCAAATCGCCAAGGAATAGTTTTATTATTCTTGTTCAATTCATCTTCGGCTTGCAATTTTGCCAACGGAACTGCATCCATTTCCATCTTCGGCATGGCATCATTCCACAATGGTTTTGGGTGAATGAAATTGATAGATTGCGCCATCAAAAAATTTGAAACCAACAAAAAAATTGTGCCGAAAAAAAACGATTTCATAATTGTAAAGTTAATCAAAATACAGTTTACGACAAACCACCAACCAACGCTGATAAATCTTGAATGCCAACAGGATTAAAGGTTGTAAAGCCTTCTCCAAATTCAACACCAATCAATTTTCCAAATTGCATGGCTCGTGATTTTATGCCTTCCATAAAAATAGGAGATGAAATATAGGTTGATGGTTCGGTTGAGTTGGGATTATAAAATTGTGATTCATAAGCCAAAATACTTTTCATTTTTTGTTCAAAATGAGATGAAATATCTAGCACCAAATTGGGCTCAAAATATCTATCTTGAATAAAATGTAACACCTGTTTTGGACGCCATGCATTTTGTAAATTTTCATGTTCATCTTTAGTTTCTATCTTGCGCAAGCCAGCATAGAAGCAGCATTCGGCAATCATTTTACCAGCTCTGCCATGGTCGGGATGTCGGTCTTGCATCGCATTTGCCAACACTATTTCTGGCTGAAATTTTCTGATGGCAGCGATGATTTTTTGCATCGCCCTCTGTTCTTCGTTTCTAAAAAAACCATCTCGCAAAAACAAATTTTCACGAACTGCAATGCCCATAATTTTTGCCGCATTTTGCGATTCCAAAATTCTCTGTTCGGGTGTGCCACGTGTACCTAATTCGCCTGCAGTTAAATCTACAATACCCACTTTTTTTTGTTGTAGTACTGATGCTATCAAAGTTCCACTGCAAGCCAACTCCACATCATCTGGATGAACACCAATGGCTAAAATATCCAACTTCATTTTTTGTTTGTTTTAGAATTTTCAAGTTCAAAAATAACACGTTCCAACAGCACTTGTTGCTGGGCATCATATTTTCGTTTCATGTTCAAATCATCATCATAAGTAGTCATCATGTTGTTATAAATCCACGATTTAAAACCACCTTTAAATTCTTTTACCAATTCATAACAAGTCTTTCCAGTTTGCCGATTAATCAGCAAAATCAATATTCTGCCTTGCCTTGTGGTCATGTTCACTAACTCGTTTTTGAAATGCTTGTTCAATTCATCTTCTTTCGATTTGATGTATAACTTTCGTTGATGGCGACTTTGCAGCGTTGCCAAATGTTGATTAATATCCATCAACAACGCTGAAGTTTGCTTGGCATATGGATAAACAATAGACACAT
>CAIQHW010000085.1 GCA_903871715.1 uncultured bacterium | reverse complement strand
TTAAATTTTCATCTCAGGCACATCGCCTTCGATAATTAATTTGCCAGCTGTTTTCGATTTGATTTCTTCAACTGAAACACCTGGAGCCCTTTCAATTAATTTGAATCCTTGCGGTGTTACATCCATCACACACAAATCACTCACAATTCTTTTCACACATTTTACACCTGTTAATGGCAAGGTACATTTTGGCAAAACTTTGCTTTCTCCCTTTGGATTGGTGTGCATCATAGCTACAATAATATTCTTTGCAGAAGCCACCAAATCCATTGCGCCGCCCATGCCTTTAACCATTTTGCCAGGAATTTTCCAGTTAGCGATGTCACCTTCTTCACTCACTTCCATTGCGCCAAGCACTGTCAAATCAACCTTTCCGGCACGAATCATTCCAAAACTTTCAGCCGAATCAAAAAATGCGCCACCAGGAATTACTGTTACGGTTTCTTTTCCTGCATTAATCAAATCCGCATCCACAGCATCATCTGTAGGGTAAGGCCCCATTCCTAAAATTCCATTTTCACTTTGAAACATTACTGAAATTCCATGCGGAATATAATTGCTTACTAATGTTGGAATACCGATGCCAAGGTTAACGTAGTAACCATCTTTTAATTCTTGTGCAATGCGTTTTGCAATTTGATATTTGTCGAGTGCCATATTTTTTGCTTTTATTTTATCCTTCGACAAGCTCAGGATGACCATCATGGTGAGCCTGCCGAACCATTGATTTAAATTTTATTTATTCAAATGAACCGTTCTTCTCTCAATTCTTTTTTCATAGTTAGTTCCTTGAAAGATTCGATGCACATATATTCCGGCTACATCTACTTCATCTGGGTCAATTTCTCCAGGTGCCATTAAACATTCCACTTCTGCAATGGTGATGTTTCCTGCTTTCGCCATTGAAGTAGAAAAATTTCTCGTCGCTTTTCTGAAAACCAGATTTCCCATCGTGTCGCCTTTCCATGCTTTTACAATCGCAAAGTCAGCATGCAGAGCCATTTCCATTAAATGCATCTTACCATTAAATTCTCTGATTTCTTTACCAACAGCTACTTCAGTTCCATAACCAGCTGGCGTAAAAAATGCAGGAATGCCCATCGCTGCCATTTGAATTCTTGTTGCTAAAGTTCCTTGAGGAATCAAATCAACTTCTAATTCTCCAGCCAATAATTGACGTTCAAATTCAGCATTTTCACCTACATAGCTACTCATCATTTTTTTGATTTGACGAGTTTGCAATAACAAACCCAAACCAAAATCATCTACACCTGCATTGTTTGAAATGCAAGTCAAGTTTTTTACACCGTTTTTCACTAAAGCAGCGATGCAATTTTCAGGAATTCCATTTAAGCCAAAACCACCCAGCATAAGCGTTTGACCATCTTTAATGTCCTTTATTGCTTCATCAGCATTTGCTATTACTTTATTCATTTGCAAAAAATTTAGTTGTTCAATTTTGATAAATTACTCACCACTTGCACATAAATGTCATCCATTTCTTTCGGATGTTCGGTATAAAATTTCAACGATTTTTTAAACCGATTGGTGTTGATTTTATAATGATTGAAAATACTTTCAAAACTTTGGTTGTACAATTTTTGAATGGAATCCATAGACATTATATTTGATTGTGCTTGGGCATCTGCCAAGTGCATATCGGTTAAAAGCAAAATCATCGTATCTTTAGTAATTACGCTACTGCGGCTCATTTCAGGCAGTGGATGATGTATACAAGCTATTGAAAAAAATAAAAAGAAAGATGAAAACAATAACACTCTTAGTACAGGTATTTGCATCCTCAAAAGTAATATTAGCGAAGCGATTTGAATGCAATGGAAAGAATTTTTCTTTAGAAAATTTATAAAAACTATTTTACCAACTCCTTTACTTTTTTAAAGTCGGCCTGGTTTGCAGCGTTGAATAAGGCTTGATGAATACTTTGTTTTTCTTTTGTAGTTAAGTGAAAACTAAGTGA
>CAIQHW010000084.1 GCA_903871715.1 uncultured bacterium | reverse complement strand
TCAGTTGAAAAAAAATAAAACCAACTCAAATGGTTTCGACCCATTTTATTACAAACCATCCGATAGCTTAAAAGTATTGCTGCTGGCTGAACAAACAAAAAAAAATATACCCCTCATTCGTACACATTCTAATCATCGGGCATTTTATTATTTGAATAAATTTGTAGAAAAATGCAACGCCAATCATGTGCAAATATTGTGTTATTTTTCGCCGATGTTTGGTGGTAACGAAAAAATTTATCCCTACAAATTTTTTTTACATCTGCATCTTGCTGCCTTAGGCTTGCATTTTATTGATTTTAATTTACCCGAAAATAAAATCAACGAGTTCGACAATTCAAAATATTGGTTTGATGCCGTTCATCTAAATACAAAAGGTGCAAGTGTGTTGTCGCACCATTTGAAGCATTGGTTAGTCCTTCAAAAGTAATGTTTATTTTCCCAAACATCAGGCGCTTTACGCCATTGCATCAGCATTTCTAAATCTTGTGGCTGTACATAATTTTTTTGGATAGCAATTGGAATTAAGTGTTCATAATCTGACAAAGTTATAAGCTTGCAATTGGCTTTTGCAAAGGCTTCATCAGCATTTGGAAAACCATAAGTAAAAATTGCCATCATTCCCAACACTTCTGCTCCTGCGCTGCGCAAGGCTTCTAACACTTCCAAACTACTTTTGCCTGTTGAAATTAAATCTTCAATCACCACTACCTTATCGCCAGTCGAAATTTTTCCTTCAATTTGATTGCTCAAACCATGTTGTTTAGGTGCGCTTCGTACATAAGAAAATGGGAGGCTTGTAGCATCTGCCAACAATGCGCCATGCGCAATGCCAGCTGTGGCTACCCCCGAAATGGCTTGTGCCGTGGGGAAGTGAGTATGCAAACAATCAGTAAATTGCTGTTTGATAAAATTTCTGACTATTGGATAGGACAAAGTGAGGCGGTTATCACAATAGATTGGGGATTTCCAACCGCTTGCCCATGTGAAATGTGTTTGTGGAGTTAGCTTTACTGCGTTTATTTGTAGTAAATATTCGGCTAACTGCTTTGCTGAATGTTGTTGAAATATCATGACTCAAAATTACATGATGAAAAGCAAAAAGCAAATTTCATTTTCATAAATTTAAACCTGCATTCATGGCTCAATTAACCATTTTCGTAAATCAAAAACCAATGCTACTTACGGATGAGGAGGGGTTGTATTTTGCACCACCTGCAGTTTATTTCAAAAGTTACATTTATTGCAAAGCAAAAAATGAAACAGATGTTTTACGAATCATTAATATTTGCGAAGCGGATGAAAAATTGGAAATTGCTTTGTTGTATAATGCTTCGATGGAGGAATTGAAAAAAATGTTTTGGGAACATTGCACTCCCGTGCATGCCGCCGGTGGTGTGGTATTGAATGAAAAACAAGAAGTGTTACTGATTGAGCGAAAAGGGAAGTGGGATCTGCCAAAAGGCAAAGCTGAAAAAAATGAAACGGCTGAACAAACCGCTATTCGTGAGGTTCAGGAAGAAACGGGGTTGAAAAATTTATCCATCACGAAAAATATTTGTACCACTTATCACACTTATAAAGAAGAAGAAGAACGAATTTTGAAAGTAAATGATTGGTTTGAAATGTTAGGAAATGGTACTGAAAAACTTACTCCGCAAGCCGAAGAGCACATTACTGATTTAAAATGGATACCAAAATCGGAATTGAAAAATTTTGTAACTGCCACTTATCCGTCGCTGATGCAGTTGTTGGAAAAATATGAAGCCTAATCTTTTTTAAAATTATTTAAAATCATCAGGCAAATCCTCTACCTCTATACTTTGTAAATCTAAAAAATCAACTCTTGGAGAGGCTGATTTAGCAGGGTTTTTATTAAAATTCCATTTTACATTAGCTTGTAACAATACACCACCATGAATTGGATAAAGCGATAAATAATTATCATCAATTTTTGCATCAATATTGTAAATAGAAATCGTGTTACGATAATATTGACTCAATTCAAACTCGAATCGAACATTGTATTTCAACATGTATCTAACCCCAATTCCAATACTTTCACCTTGTTGACGCAATTGAACAGAAGCAGTTTTTGTGGAAGAAATATTTTCATCGGCAGAATAAATCCTATAAGAACTTCCTTGATTTTCCCATTCGCCAAACAGCAGCGTGCGGCGACTTAAAGGATGATAGTAAGCAAATCGCAAAGGATAAAATTCGTAGTATTTGCTAAATGGAAATGAGATGCGTATAAAATCTTTGTGTGTAATTTTTATTTTGCCGCCCACCATCGGAATCCACTGTGTTTCGTTATAAGCCGATGTGGTGGCTAATCCAAAAAAGTATTGAAATTTTGGATTAGTTAAATGATTAAACAATGCCAAACCCGAATAGCGCAAACCAATTTCTTCGTTCAAATAATTTTGGTCATTGGCAAAACCAACGGTGAAATGCACCAAAAATAAATTCTCTTTTGGTTGATAATATAAATACTGCAAACCTGCATTGCCGCTGTATAAATCGTGGGTATTTTGAAACCAGCTCATGTTAAATTTATCCCACGAGCCGCTGGCATATAAATTAATTTGATGGCTGCCCTCTGGTTTATTCCATCGAATTATTGGCGCAGTAAAAGAAAATTCGTAGTGGGTAGAATGAATGGTAGAATCTTGAACGGTAGAATTAAGCGGATAATTGTGATGAAAAAAATCGTTGAAATTGGTGGAATTATTATTGTTGTAAATGCCGCGATATAAGCTTCTTTCAGGATAATAATCGGTGCCAAAATAAAAACTGGGAGAAAATCTTTTGTGCTTATTCGACAAACTATCCAAATCATCCACATTCATCACACCTATCGGAGTGCTTTGTGCACTTGACTTTGCCACAATTGCAAAAAGAAAAAATAGCGTTAAGTAAATTTTATTCAAAGGCATAAACTCAATCAAAAATACTGTTTTTATAAAAAAAATCAACAGTGAAAACGTATTGTTCAGTACAATTATTTTCACTCTTGATAGTCATTGGTAATTTTATTTTACCAACCTCTTTGGTAATATCCGCCATAAGGTCTGTGGTAAAAATGACGATGCGGCATTCGATACAAATACACAGGTGGCGGAGGTGGCGGCATATAACGATAGCCATAATAGCCACCGCCGATAACACAACATCTGCCTCTTCGACAATGTGCTTCAGCAACATTTACCATCGAAAAGGTAAAAGCCAAAGCTAAAACAACAGATAAAAAATAAACGGGTTTCATAACAATTTGTTTTTTTGTGATTAATAAAAAGACTGTTTTTTTTGATTGACGTTTAATGGAATAAACTTGATGAAGTAAAGTCAATCGCTGTGCCAATATTGTTTTTCGTGTTTCTCTATTTCTTAATCAATCTTAAAAACAACATTCTTTTCAACTCACTTTTTCTTTGTAAATCACCGCCACTAAAGTTTGTCCGACCGCTTTCAGTGTGCCTTTGTCGATGATATTCATGTTATCGTTCAAAGTGTGCCAATGCGGTGCAAACCATTTTGCACCACCAATATCGTGATAAATAATATCAATCGTAGGCACATGTAACATAGTATTGATGAACACATGGTCGTCTGTAATTCCACCCGAATTTTCAAAAACAAAATGGTCGCTATAACCCAATGCCGATGCCGTTTTCCAAACATCATTCATAAAATTGCCTGCATAATTCATCGAGCCAGCTTCTAAAGTAAAGGTAGCTCCATGCGCACCCACCATATCCAACAAAATGCCGTTGGTGGCTGAATAGCCCGCCACGTGTGGGTTTTTGCACCAATATTGGGTGCCTAAACAATAAGTATTCTCATCATTCCCAGTGTTTGAACCCCAATCTTCGGCATCCAACAACACCAAATCAATACCTCTTTCGGGCTGATTATTTTTTAAAATAGTTGCCAATTCCATCATCACACCTACTCCACTTGCGCCATCATCGGCTGCTAAAATGGGTGTGCGCATTTTTTTTACATCGGTTTCTTGGTCGGCAAATGGGCGACTATCCCAATGTGATGCAATCAGCAAACGATTGCCCAGCTTGGGTTTAAAGGCTGCAATAATATTTCGGATGTTGATTTTGTGATTATCAAAAGTGGTTACAACAGTGTGTTGCACATAAACAGTATCAGCATATTTTTTGAAAAATTGAATCAAATAGTCGCCACATTTTTTAGCAGCCAAAGTACTGGGTACTCTTGGTCCAAAACTTACTTGCTTGGCAATATTGTTGTAACAACTATCTTCATTAAATTTTGGTAGATGGCTGTAATCTGGCTTTGGTGGTTCGTTTACAACTGCATCTTCTGTTTTAGAATTATTACACGAACTGCATCCGATAAAAACAGAAAGAAAAATTAAAAACAGAAATTGCCGCATTTTTACAAAAATTTTGCTTGCAATATCGCAAGCAAAAAGCAATTTTTATTTTTTTCCAAGAAACAAAATCAAGATAGAAAATTAAAACTCTGCACTCTTTGGAAAACGTGGAAAAGGAATTACATCTCTGATATTTCCCATACCTGTAACGAATAAAACTAATCGTTCAAATCCAAGCCCAAAGCCTGCATGCGGACAAGTACCAAATCTTCTTGTATCTAAATACCAATACATTTCTTCTTTCGGGATATGCATTTCATCCATGCGCTTTTCTAACAATTCTAATCTTTCTTCACGTTGACTGCCACCAACAATTTCACCAATTCCTGGAAATAAAATATCCATTGCTCTCACTGTTTTTCCATCTTCATTTTGGCGCATGTAAAACGCTTTTATGTCTTTCGGATAATCTGTTAAAATCACTGGTTTTTTGAAATGTTTTTCTACCAAATATCTTTCGTGTTCGCTTTGCAAATCAACGCCCCAACCTTCAATCAAATATTGAAATTTCTTTTTTTTGTTGTGGTTTGAATCTTTTAAAATATCAATTGCTTCAGTATAAGTTAATCTTACAAAATCATTTTCAACACAGAAATTCAAGCGCTGCAAAAGCCCTAATTCACTGCGTTCTGCCGTTGGCTTTTGATTTTCTTCTTCACTTAATCGTTGATTTAAAAATTCTAAATCATCCGCATTTTTTGTCAATGCTTGCTGAATACAAAACTTCAAAAGTCCCTCTGCCAAATCCATATTATCATGCAAATCATTGAAAGCCACTTCGGGTTCAATCATCCAGAATTCAGCTAAGTGACGAGTTGTGTTTGAATTTTCTGCTCTGAAAGTTGGACCAAAAGTATATACTTCACTCAGAGCCATTGCGCCTAACTCAGCCTCCAACTGCCCACTCACAGTGAGGTTGGTGGCTCTTCCAAAAAAATCTTCTTTGAAATTTATAGAACCATCTTCATTTTTCGGCGGATTGATTTTATCTAAAACAGAAACCGAAAACATTTGTCCTGCGCCTTCTGCATCGCTTGCAGTAATAACTGGCGTGTGTAAATAGACAAATCCTTTTTGTTGAAAATATTCATGGATGGCATAAGCCAAAGTATTACGAACACGATTTACTGCGCCGAAAGTATTGGTACGAAAACGTAAATGAGCAATCTCTCTCAAAAATTCCAATGAATGTTTTTTAGGTTGCAAAGGATATTTTTCTGCATCGCTATCACCTAAAATTTCTATTGATGAAACCTTCATTTCATATTTTTGTCCTTTGCCTTGCGAAGGAATAATTTCACCCGTTAAACTTAAAGCTGCACCAGTTGTAATTCGCTTCAACAGTGCTTCTTCTGTATTTTGAAAATCAACTACACATTGCAAATTATTATTGGTGCTGCCATCATTCAAAGCAATAAACTGATTGTTGCGAAAAGTTCGCACCCAACCTTTTACTGTAGTTTCATAGTTTGCTTTTTCCGAAGAAATAATGGCTGCAATTTTTGTTCGTTTGTTCATAAATCAAAAATGAAAATTTTTGGTGAAGATAAAGTGTGTTGTGAATTTTATAAATAAAAAAAGGAGCTGTTTGTTGCAGCTCCTTTTTTGAAAAGTAATTTTGAATAAATTATTCAGCAGCTGGCGTTTCTTCCGCAGGTGCTTCATTTGCAGCTTCTTCAACAGGAGCAGCAACTTTTTTAGGTTGTGTTCCTTTTGCTTTAGCAGCCACTTTTGCATGCTTGTGTGATTCTTTTGCAGATAAAATCGCATTAGAATGTTTTGCTAAAAAGTCAGAAAATTTTTCATCCACTTCTTCTGCTTTTACTACACCTTTTTTCACTCCTCTCAACAAATGACGTTTGTACAAAACACCTTTGTAAGATAAAATACGATGAGCAGTTTCAGAAGCTTGAGCACCTTTATCTAACCATTGGATAGCTTTATCCAAGTTTAAATCAATAGTTGCTGGCACAGTTAAAGGATTGTAAGTTCCTAACTTTTCGATGAATTTACCATCACGTGGTGAGCGACTGTCGGCTACTACGATGTGGTAGAATGGTGCTTTAGTGCGACCATGACGTTGTAATCTAATTGCTGTTGGCATAAATAATTCGAATTATTTTTTTGCGTTTAAAAAATTTTGAGGTGCAAATGTAGCGTTTTTATCGAACTTAACAAATTTTTTGTTTCACTTTACTACTTGTGCTTGATCTCCCACTCTAACTTGATTGAGTAAATACAACACTGCCATGCGAATGGCAACGCCGTTTTCTACTTGGTCTAAAATGATAGAATGTTCGCCATCGGCTACATCGCTTGTTATTTCTACACCTCTGTTAATAGGACCAGGATGCATGATAACAATGGGTTTGGCAAGATTTTCTAATCGCTTTTTATTCACGCCGTAATACAAAGCATATTCGCGAAGCGAAGGAATATATTGCACTGTTTGTCTCTCCAACTGAATGCGCAAAATATTGGCTACATCGCACCACTGCAAAGCCTTTTCAATATCATATTCAACCTCAACACCCAACGAAGTAATATGCCTTGGAATTAAAGTTGGCGGACCACACAATTTTACTTTTGCACCCAATTTTTGCAAACAATAAATATTGCTTAATGCCACTCGGCTGTGTAAAATATCACCAATAATCAATACATTTTTTCCTTCTACATTTCCTAATCGTTCACGGATAGAATAGGCATCCAGCAAGGCTTGCGTAGGATGTTCGTGTGTGCCATCGCCAGCATTCACAATCGAAGCAGAAATATGTTTGGCTAAAAAAACACAAGAACCTGGGCTAGCATGGCGCATCACCACCATATCTACTTTCATTGCTAAAATATTATTCACCGTATCAATTAACGTTTCGCCTTTTTTGGTAGAAGAGGAAGAAGCACTAAAATTCAAAGTATCAGCACTCAATCGTTTTTCAGCTAATTCAAAACTGATTCTTGTTCTGGTAGAATTTTCAAAAAATAAATTGGCAATAGTTACGTCGCGAAGCGAAGGCACTTTTTTTATCGGTCGGCGAAGCACTTCTTTAAAATGATCGGCTTGCGCAAATACCATTTCAATATCATTTCGATTCAAATTTTTAATGCCCAATAAATGCGGAGCGCTAAACATTTTTTGCTTCTGGTTTTTTTTAGTTGATTAAAACTATCTCATCCACTTCATCTTGCTCTTTCCATTTTACTTTTACCTTTTGCACAATCGAACTATCAATGGCTTTGCCCACATAATCGGCTTGCACAGGCAAATGGCGGCTAAACTTGCGGTCAATCAACACACACAATTCCACCTTGTTTGGTCTGCCATAATCCAACAAAGCATCTATGGCACTGCGCACTGTTCTGCCTGTATACAGCACATCATCTATCAACACTACATTTTTATTTTCGAGCGAAATATCAATTTGCGTTTTATAACTTTTAATGTCGGCTTGCCGATGCACATCATCTCTATAAAATGAAATATCTAGCAACCCAAATGCAACCATTTCGCCCATAAATTCGTCTTTGATAATGCGCACTAATCTTTCGGCAAAAAAAACGCCCCGAGGCTGAATGCCTAATAAAATAGTGTTTTCAAAATGTGGATGTTGCTCAAATAGCTGATGAGCCAAGCGTCGCAAGGTAAGTTGAAGCTGCTGCGCATCTAAAATAATTTTTTCGCTCATCAAGGGTTCAAAGGTAAAATTATTTGCGCAGGTTTTCAAACAAACAAAAAATAAAACAACAATGAATAAAATTTTAGAAAAAGAAAGTGCTTTAAAATCTACACAATTCTTCTACTTTTGTTGCTCGATGAAAAAAAATATTTCGCCAATAATTGTTGCAGCATGTTTGCTTTTGTTTTTTAATAGTTGTAAAAATGATTTCAACATTGCTGCAAAATGGAAAGACATTCCAGTTGTATATGGCTTGTTGAATGCCGATAGCAGCGTGCAATATGTTAAAATTGAACGAGCATTTTTGAGCCAAGATGCTAGCGCACCAGCCGCCAAATTTTCATCCAATCCCGATTCGATTTATTACCAAGATAATTTAAAAGTTTATTTAGATGGCTATGATAATTTAGGAAATCATGTAGATTATTACACCATGAACTTAGTGGATGGCGATACCATTGGCTTACCAAAGCAATCAGGCATTTTTGCCAATGCACCCAATTTATTTTATCGGTTAAAAAGTAAGCTTAATGTAGCACACACCTATAAATTAACAGTGCTAAAATCGAACGGAAAATTATTAGCCTCAGGTTCTACCAATGTTGTAGGCAGTCCATCTGTAAACTTGTCGCAACTAAGTTTGATATATACTGTTGGTGGTGTACCGAAATACAATCCGAATGTAAATGTTCCATTTAATGGTGGGCTAAATGCAGCAGAAAGTGATATATTGATTCGATTATACTATTATGAATTTCACCCCAATCAGCACGATACAATTCAAAAATCAATAGATTGGGCTTTAGCATCATCAATAGCTTTGAATGTGAATGCAGGCTACGCACCAGTTAACCCAGTTACCTTTGATGGTGCTGCTTTTTATGAATTTATAGCTGGCTCATTATCACCAACCACCACATTATATCGCACCATCAAAAACATGGATTTTATAGTATCTTCAGCTAATAATGGATTAGTGAGCTACGAAAATGTACAAAATGCACAAAGCGGTATTACAAGTGGTAATGCGCAACCCAACATCACCAATATTCAAAATGGATTAGGCTTATTAGCCAGTGCCTCAAGCGTTATTCGAAGAGGAATTCGACTTACACCAGTTTCTTTAGATTCTGTAAATGTTGATTTAAATGCGTATGGTTTTAACCATCGTTAATCCTGTTTTACAAAAATAATTCCCTTATTTTGTTTCTATAAAAGGCATTAATGCTTTACAAAATCTATCGTTGAAAAAGTTGAATTGGTTTAAGAAGTTTATTCTGTTGCTCAATCTAATGGCAGCATTAATGCTGCTTTTAACAGAATTAAATCATTGGTTTAGCCCTAAAGAAATTTGGTGGTTTTCGTTTTTGGGTTTAGGATTTCCTTATCTCTTTATCGTCAATTTTTGCTTTGCTATTTTTTGGTTGCTACAAAAAAAATGGTGGTTTTTAATTTCCATTTTTGCTTTGCTTTTCAACTTCAATAATTTACAAAACAGCTTGGCTTGGAGTAGCGAAAAATCATTTTCAGCAAGCGATTCGAGCATTTTAAAAGTAATGAGTTTTAATGTTCGTGTATTTGATTTATACGAATATAATCCGCAAAAAAATAATGTGGAAAATGAAATTTCGCTGCTCAAAAAAGAACATCCACAAATTTTGTGCATCCAAGAATTTTATACTTCTGAAAGCCCCAAACAGACTATTTACAACATGTTGAGCCGATTGCAAAAGGAAGCAGGCTATAAATATTTTCACTTCTACAATTCATTAACACTGCGAAATACCGACCATTGGGGCATTGCCGTATTTAGCGATTTTGAAATCAACCAATCGGTGGATATTGATTTTGGAAAACGAACAGAAAACGAAGCTTGCTATTGCGACATAAATATTCATCACAAAACTTATCGCATTGTGAATACACATTTGCAATCGGTTTATTTTGGTAAAAGAGATTACACCTATTTAGACAATTTAAAATTGGAAGATGATGAAGATATGAATGCCGGAAAAAGAATTTTGCGCAAGCTAAAACGTGGCTTTGTTCGCCGAGCTCAACAAGCCGAAACAGTTGCCAATATTGTAGCGCAAAGTCCTTATCCCATCATACTTTGCGGCGATTTTAATGATACGCCAGCATCGTATTCCTATCACACTATTAGCAACAATTTGCAAGACGCTTTTTTAGTTTCATCTAATGGCATTGGCACCACTTATATCAGCCGATTTCCATTTTTGCGCATTGATTATTTGATGACCGATAAAAATATTTCGCCTGTAAAATTTAAAACTTTAAACGAACAAATTTTGAGCGACCACTACCCTATAGAGGCTTGGTTAAAATTGAATTGACACAGTTTTTTTTAAACAAAACAAATACAACATGCAAGAGGCTTTACAATCGTTAGAAACTATCCAACACAAAATTAATTTGGTGCAACAAAAAATTGAATCGCAAAAAACCGAGCTGATTCAATTGCATACTGAAAAAGAGAAATTAACAGAGCAAGTAAAAAATTTGGAAGAAGAAAAAATGCTGCAACAGGCTGTTATCAACGATTTAGATGCGCAGGTTCAAGCGATGAAATTGGCAAAATCTTTTTCGGATGAAGAAGATGTAAAAAAAACTGAACTGAAAAAAATGATTAACAACATGATTAAAGAAGTGGATAAATGCTTGGCTGTGGTGAATGTGCAATAAAAAATTGAATGTTAAAATGTAGTTAAGGATTAAACCTTTGCGCTTTTAATTATTCAATTGAGCCTAAATTTGCGTCAGTTTTAAATAAATGAATTTTAACACAAAAAATATTATTGCGGTAAAAGGCTTGATACTGTTCGCATTTGCGGCTATTTTTTGTTTTGCGCTAACTCATCGAAATCATTTTTTGAAAAATGATTTTCAAAATTCATCTTCATTTTTTAAAGCC
>CAIQHW010000083.1 GCA_903871715.1 uncultured bacterium | reverse complement strand
CGCTATATATAATTTTTATTGCGAAAGTAATTATTCCTTTTTGATTCACAACTTTTTTGTTATAAATAATAGAAAGGCAAAAATAGCATAGATGCTATTTTTGTAAAAGTTATTCCATTTTCTTGATTTTACCTTTTAACCTGAACTCGATTAATAATTTAGTTTAAAAACATTGCAGAAAAAGGTAAAATTTAGTATATTTATATCTCTGACAATTAAATATTTAACTAAATTCTACCTTATGATTTGTTTCGATAAAATTACTGATATTTTTTCTATTGTTGATGAATTTTGCAAAGATTTTGATAAAACTACTCAACCTTTTCTGCTAGGAAAGCCTTCCAAACGTCCTTCGATAATGTCAAAATCTGAAGTAATTACAATTTATTTACTTTTTCATTTAAGTGGTTTTCGTTGTTTCAAGCATTATTATATTTTTTAT
Organism: uncultured bacterium; assembly: GCA_903871715.1. Classification (GTDB taxonomy): domain Bacteria; phylum Bacteroidota; class Bacteroidia; order Chitinophagales; family CAIODY01; genus CAIODY01. The sequence goes on along the minus strand of CAIQHW010000083.1, from coordinate 1,140 downwards.
GTCCAAAAGCATATGCAAAATGAGTTTCCAAATACAGTTTCTTATAATCGCTTTTTAGAATTGATGCAAAGTGTTCTTTTGCCTATGACAATTTTTGCAAAAACTTGTTGTTTGGGCAATTGTACAGGTATTTCATTTGTAGACTCAACCCCAATAAGAATTTGTAAAAATAAACGAATCAGCAGAAATAAAGTTTTTAAAGGCACTGCCACTACAGGAAAATCTACGATGGGTTGGTTTCATGGGTTTAAGCTCCATATTATTATTAATGACAAAGGAGAATTATTAAGCTTTGCTGTAACTCAAGCTAATGTAGATGATAGAGAACCACTGAAAAATGAAGGCTTTTTGAGTGCTATTTTTGGAAAATTATTTGGGGATAAAGGCTACATAAGCGAAAAGCTTTCCCAATTATTATTTGTTGATGGAATCCAATTGATTACAAGTATTCGTAATAATATGAAAAATAGTTTGATGGAAATGAGTGATAAAATTTTGCTTCGTAAACGTTCAATAATCGAAACAGTTAACGATGAACTAAAAAATATTTGCCAAGTTGAACACTCTAGACATCGCTCATTTACTAACTTTTTGTCAAATCTTATTGCTGGAATAATTGCTTATAATTTTCTACCTAAAAAACCTTCTTTAAAATACGAAACAGTTAAAACTAATCAATTATCCGTCTTTTATTAATCGAGTTCAGGTTTCTATTTAGAAAAAAGAAGATAATTTGACTGTAACATTTTTATATCTTTCTAAACTAATTTATCAATCAAACACAAGACTATTATGTTCAAACATTTTATTTGGCTCGAATGGAAAGCATTTTTTCGCTCGGCATCTTTTGGCACCAATTTGTTCATGAAAATTTTGATGGGGCTTTTGGCGCTCTATTTTACAGTTTGTTTTGCCATATTGGGCATTGGTTTGTTCTTTATTTTGAAAGACGAAGGTTTAGAACCTTTGGCTACGGTCAATAAATATCTCATCTATTATTTGGCTGCCGATTTGTTGATACGCTATTTTCTTCAAAAAATGCCCGTGATGAATATTCGTCCTCTTTTGACCTTGCCGATTACCAAAAAAACCATTGTTCATTTTTCGCTTGGGAAAACAGTTTTGTCGTTTTTCAACTGG
>CAIQHW010000082.1 GCA_903871715.1 uncultured bacterium | reverse complement strand
GCCACGATGTATCAACACTTCGGCTGGTCGAAATCGCGAATTGTAATTGGATGACATCGTAAATCCATAAGCACCTGCATTTTGAAATGCCAACACATCGCCTTCTTTCACTTCATGCAATTTTCTATCCCAAGCAAAAGTATCGGTTTCGCAAATGTATCCCACTATCGTATAAATACGATTAATGCCATCGGGGTTTGATACGTTAATGATGTGATGATAAGAGTTGTAAAACATCGGTCGAATTAAATGATTCAAACCCGAATCAACACCCACAAATACAGTGGCAGTAGTCTGTTTAAGCACATTTACTTTTACCAAAAATGTTCCTGATTGGCTTACTAAAAATTTACCTGGTTCAAAATGTAGCTCTAATTTTTTGCCATAATTTTTGCAAAATTCATTAAATCTAGTGGTTAATCTTTCGCCCAATTCATCAATGTCGGTATAGTAATCATCAGGTTTGTAGGGCACTTTAAAGCCACTACCAAAATCTATAAATTCTAATTCTTTAAAATCTTGTGCTGCTTCAAACAAAATATCAGCCGCTCGAAGAAACACATCCACATCTAAAATATCCGAACCAGTGTGCATGTGAATGCCATTAATTCGTAAATTAGTGCTGGCTGCAATCCTTTCTACATGGCGCATTTGATAAACTGAAATGCCAAATTTAGAATCTACATGACCTGTGGAGATATTAATATTGCCACCGCCCATCACATGAGGATTGAGACGAATACACACTGGAATTTTGTTGCCATATTTATGACCAAATTGTTCTAAAATAGAAGTGTTATCAATGTTGATTTTTACACCAAAATCAACTGCCATATCAATCTCTTCCATCGATACGCAATTGGGTGTATAAATAATTTGTTCGGGTTTAAAACCTGCTTTTAATCCCAACATCACTTCTTGTATAGATACAGTATCTAAGCCTGCTCCAAGCGATTTAAAAAACTTCAACACGTTAATATTGTTCAATGCTTTGCAAGCAAAATTGATGTGCACATCCATGTTTGGAAATGCATTTTTCAATTTGTTGTATTGCGCTTCCATCACTTCAGTGTTGTATACATAAAGTGGTGTTCCATAAGTGTTGCAAAGTTCTTGCACCGCAACATCGCCAATAAAATATTGGTTGTTTTTTAATTGTAGCATGATAAAAAATTGGCTGCAAAAGTACAATCGAAAATGGCTGAAAAATATTTTTTCGTTGCAATTTTATGCTAACAAAATATAGTTATCGTTTTAGCTTGTTGTTCCCTTGTTTAAAAGGCTTTACAATGTTTTGATTCCACAAACAATAACATCACTTCTTTGCAAAATAATTCCTTTTTTATTCGGCGATGTTTTTATTTTTGCAACTAAAATTTATACAACATGCTAAGCACCAAATTAATTATGGCTCAACTTGAAAAAGTGAAACCACAATTGCAAGCACAGTTTCATGTAAATGAAATTGCTTTGTTTGGCAGCTATGCTCGAAATGAACAAACCGAAAATAGCGATATTGATGTGATGATAAGCCTGCAATCCAGCTCCTACATCAATTTGTGTAATACTTTGTATGCTTTGCAAAATTTATTTCCTGATAAAAAAGTTCAAATAGTTTCACGAAAAGGCATCAAAGCAAAATACTTTGAAGCGATAAAAAACGATTTGATGTATGCCTAAACGTTCGGATGAATTATTGTTGGAAGATATGTTGGAAGCGGCACAATCAGTTTTTGACTTTGTGGGTTCGATGAATTATGACCAATTTATTGCCGACAAAAAAACGGTGGATGCAGTGGTTAGAAATTTTGAAATCATTGGCGAAGCCAGCAAATTAATTTCTGAAAATATCAAAATTAACAACCCATTAATTGAATGGAGAGAATTGACCGATTTTAGAAATGTACTGATTCATGAATATTTTGGTATTGATTACGAAATCCTTTGGAATGCCATTACCACCATGCTTCCGCATAATTTTGAAATGTTGAAATTGATTTAAATTTTTGTGCTTTAACACCGCCAAATAATTTCCCTTTTTATTCGCTGTTATTTTTATTTTTGATGAGTTGCTAAAATGCTTCAACAAATAAATTTATCCGATGAAAAAAAATGCCGACATCAAATTATTTGAAGAAAAAAAAGTAAGAACACTTTGGGATACTGAAAATGAAAAATGGTATTTATCCATTGTGGATGTGATTGCTGTTTTAACTGAAAGTCCGAATCCGCAAGTGTATTGGCGTGTGCTAAAAATGCGACTTAAAGATGAAGGAAATGAAACCGTTACAAATTGTAACGGTTTGAAAATGCAAGCACCTGATGGAAAAATGCGAATGACTGATGTTGCTGATACTGAACAACTTTTTCGATTGATACAATCTATTCCATCACCAAAGGCAGAACCATTTAAACTTTGGTTGGCGCAAATAGCTGCTGAAAGATTAGATGAAATGCAAGACCCCGAACTCACTATTGATAGGGCTTTGAAAGAATATTTGCAATTGGGTTATTCGGAAAATTGGATTAACCAACGCTTAAAAAGTATTGAAATAAGAAAGGAATTAACTGATGAATGGAAAAAAAGCGGACTGAAAGAAGGTTTACAATTTGCTATGCTTACTGATATTATTACCAAAGCTTGGAGCGATAAAACTACCAAAGAATATAAAATTTTGAAAGGGTTGAAAAAGGAAAACCTCCGTGATAATATGACCAATACCGAGTTGATTTTAAACATGCTTGCCGAAGCTTCTACCAAAGATATTTCGGAGGCTGTGAACCCCAAAGATTTTGATGAAAGTAAAGCTGTAGCCAAGCAAGGTGGCAATGTTGCCAAGGTTGCGCTAAAAGAATTAGAAGCCCGAACAGGCAAAAAAGTAGTAACCTCTTTAAATGCAAAATCGGTTTTGCAATTGCATGAAACTAAAACCAAAAAGAAAAAATAATTTTCCCTTTTATTCGCTGTTATTTTTATTTTTGAACCAAGAAGAACCGAAGCCAACAACGCAAAGGCTTTACGCAGCTTCGATTCAACAAACAACAACTTAACTTCTACTGTAATGAATCTCTAGACAAAAAAATATTCACATGGCGTACATCACAAATCATAACCTAAAAAGAATTGTAAAACAAACAAATTTAGAAAGATTAAACTTAACTGGAGAAGTTTATAAAAGACCAATAGATTTTTTTAGCAAGTCTGAAAAAAATCTATTACTTGCAATTAAAGAACTTCTTGAAAACCCTGAAAAATATCTAAAAGGAAATTTAAAACCAATTGTGGTGCATGATAATGGGAAATATATTCATCCAGAAAAACAACCTGCTTATCATTTAAATGAGGGCTGCGAAAAGTTGACAGCAGATTATACGAACTTTGAAATTCCCGAAGAAATTGAAAAAGGTGGTTATCAAAAAGTAGAAGAATTTAAGGATTGG
>CAIQHW010000081.1 GCA_903871715.1 uncultured bacterium | reverse complement strand
CGTTTAATTTTTCTTGCGAAAAACTTACAAGGGAAAATAAAATAAACGCTGTTGTAAAAATTGATTTCATTTTAAAATAGTTTTCTCAAAGATAAAATAAAAAAACCGCCTCAAACTTTACGCTTGAAGCGGTTCTGTATTTCATTAGCAAATTAGCACATCATCACATTAGCTCATTGCCAACTCTTCTGCCAAATCTTTTTCAATCACTAAGTTTTGAATGATAAAATCCTGGCGTTGTGGGGTGTTTTTGCCCATGTAATATTCCAGCAATTTTGGAATCGTCATTTCAGGATTCATGATGATAGGTTGCAAACGAATATCAGGTCCGATGAAGTTGGCAAACTCTTCGGGCGAAATTTCACCCAAACCTTTAAATCGAGTAATCTCGGGCTTCCCAGCCAGTTTATGAATGGATCGTTGGCGTTCTTCATCGCTGTAACAATAAATCGTTTCCTGTTTATTTCTCACACGGAACAATGGCGTTTCTAAAATATAAACGTGTCCGTTTTTCACCAGGTCAGGAAAAAATTGCAAGAAGAAAGTCATCATCAATAAACGGATGTGCATACCATCCACATCGGCATCGGTAGCTATTACAACAGAGTTATAACGCAAGCCTTCCAATCCATCTTCAATATTCAAAGCATGTTGCAGCAAATTAAACTCTTCATTTTCATACACCACTTTTTTGGTGAGTGAAAAACAATTCAGTGGTTTGCCTCGTAAGCTAAACACAGCCTGCGTTTCCACATCTCTCGATTTGGTAATCGAACCACTTGCCGAATCACCCTCGGTGATAAAAATAGTAGTGCCCAGTTTTTTTGTTTCTACTTCTTCTTTCTGTTTTCCTTCGGCTACATCATTAAAATGAAAGCGACAATCACGTAGTTTTTTATTGTGTAAATTCGCTTTCTTGGCTCGTTCGTTGGCTAACTTTTTAATGCCGGCAATTTCTTTTCTTTCCCTTTCACTTTGCATAATCCGCTTCAGCAAAGCATCAGCCGCCGAAGGATTTTTGTGCAAATAATTATCTAATTGCTTCGCCAAAAAATCACCCACAAAACTTTTCATACTGATGCCGTTTTCAGGCGCAGTAGTTAATGAACCTAATTTTGTTTTGGTTTGCGATTCAAACACCGGCTCTTGCACTCTCACGGCTACAGCCGCTACAATGCTGCCTCTGATGTCAGCCGCATCAAAATCTTTTTTATAAAATTCGCGAATAGTTTTCACAAACATTTCTTTGAAAGCCGCCAAGTGAGTGCCGCCTTGAGTGGTGTATTGCCCATTCACATAGCTGTAATATTCTTCGCCATATTGGTCATCGTGCGTAATCGCCACTTCAATGTCTTCACCTTTCAAATGAATAATCGGATAACGCAATTCAATGTTTTGCGTTTTGTGTGATAACAAATCGTGCAAACCATTTTTCGAAACAAATTTTTTATCATTGAAATTGATGACCAATCCTGCATTGAGGTAGCAATAATTCCACAATTGGTTTTCGATGTATTCATTGATGAAATGAAATTTTTTGAACACCGCTTCATCCGCCAAAAAACTCATTTCGGTGCCATTCGGTTCCGAAGTTTTTTCTTCTTTATATTCTTTCGTTAAAATGCCTCTTTCAAATTCCGCTTTCTTCGCCACACCTTCTCTCACCGATTTTACCGAGAAATAAACACTCAACGCATTCACTGCTTTTGTACCAACTCCATTCAAGCCGACAGATTTCTGAAACGCTTTACTGTCATACTTTCCACCCGTATTCATCTTGCTCACTACATCTACCACTTTGCCCAATGGAATGCCTCTGCCATAATCTCTCACCGTTACTTTTTTCTCCTCAATCTTGATGTCGATTTTTGTTCCAAATCCCATCATGTGTTCATCAATCGAGTTGTCCATCACCTCTTTTAATAAAACATAAATGCCATCATCGGTTGCGCTGCCATCGCCCAATTTGCCAATGTACATGCCTGGTCGCAGGCGAATATGTTCTTGCCATTCTAAGCTGCGAATGCTGCTTTCGTCGTATGTTGATACAGTTGCCATGTTATTTTTGAAGTGCTAATTTTAAAAAGATGCAAAGAAAATATTTTCTGCCAATAAAAATATTTTAAAATAAAGTAGCTTCAAAGTAAAGCCCGTAGCCAATTTTCACAGCTTGTTGTTTGCTGTCTAATAATTTGAGGGGGTTAGAAAATTGGTTTTCATTTTTATCTTTCCAAAATGAAACGAAACTTTTTATTGCTTCTTCTGATTTTTTCTAATCAACTTTTTGCTCAACAAAAAATAAAACCCGATGCTGAAAAGATGCAGTGGTTTGCCGATGCCAAGCTGGGTATTTTTATTCATTGGGGAATTTATTCGGTGAATGGAATTGAAGAATCGTGGAGTTTTCACAACAAAAATATCAGCTATGAAAAATACATGAAGCAGATAGATGGCTTCACGGCAAACTTCTACAATGCTGCATCGTGGGCTGATTTAATAAAAGAAAGCGGTGCAAAATATGTGGTGATTACTACCAAACATCATGATGGCGTTGCGTTGTACGATACCAAGCAAAGTGATTTGAGTTTGGTTAAAAAATCTCTAGCCAAACGAGATTTGATTGCACCATTTGTAAAAGAATTGAGAAACAGAAATATCAAAGTAGGCACTTATTTTTCGTTGCTCGATTGGTCGAATAAAGATTATCCTGAGTTTATGAAAGATTCCGTTCGTTACAAATTAAAATCTGATACGCTTCGCTGGCAAAGGTTTCAGCGGTTTTGCCAAAATCAAATCCAGGAAATCTCTACACAATTCAACCCTGATTTATTTTGGTTTGATGGCGATTGGGAACACAGTGCAGAAGAATGGCAAGCTGAAAAAATTAGGAAAAATATTTTAGCGAATAATCCCAAAGCAATTATCAATAGCCGCTTACAAGGGTATGGTGATTATGAAACGCCCGAACAAAATTTCCCAGTTACCCGACCTAATTTTAAATATTGGGAATTGTGCATGACCACCAACAATGGCTGGGGTTATAGATTTGACGATACGGATTATAAATCGGTGGACGAAATCATTTCCATTTTTACTGATTGCATTGGCAATGGTGGGAATTTGCTGTTGGATATTGGACCAAAAGAAGATGGAACAATTCCAACGCAACAACAAAACATTTTGAAAGAATTAGGCAAGTGGACAAAAGTCAATCAGGAAGCCATTTTTGGAACGGTTGCTGGTTTGCCGTTGGGACATTTTTATGGAGCTTCCACTTTGAGCAAAGATTCATCTGCTATTTATTTGTTCGTGTCTGGAAAAAATACAGGCGATATTGTCATTAAAGGATTAGATGCAAAAATTAAAAAAGTAAGTGTTTTGGGAACGAATGAAATTTTAAAATCGAAGATTGTTGGAAAAATTTCTTGGAGCAATGTGCCAGGCTTGGTATTCATCAAAATGCCTGAAAAAGCAGAGCAGCGAATGAGTGTAGTGAAAATCGAGTTGGATGGAAAATTAAAATTGTATCGTGGAAAAGGCGGTTATTAAAATGAAATTTATGAAGAAAATATTTTTACTCGGAATTATTGTATTTGCTTTTCAATCGGTATTTGCGAAGCAAGACAGTGAACTTGTTTTGTGTAAAAACAAAAAAGCTTTAGTAGATATTTTGATTGATAAATCGGATACCAATTCGATTCATTCAGCAAAGATTATTCAAGAATACTTTGAAAAAATTTCTGGAGCACATTTTGAAATCGTTGAAAAGCCACAACAGAAGCCTGTTTTAGAATATCGCTATTATAAAAATCCTTACCAATTATTAGAAGCCGTTGGTTGCAGATATTTTACAGCTGATTGTGTTTTCATTCCGAAACTGGATGAAATCAAAATTTCTCCTGACAAAATATTGAATGATAAACCTTCTTTCAATTATCGTGAAATTTTCTATGCTGAAGCATTCAAAGGTGATTATTCAAAATGGAATTCAGTAGTGAATTCAAAAGATGAAAAGCGCAGCGAATGGGGTTTGTGGGTGCATACTTTGCCGAAATTAGTTCCTGCTGCTAAATATTTTCAACCGCATCCTGAATATTTTTCTTTAAAAAATGGTGTAAGAATTAAAGACCAGTTGTGTTTATCAAACCCAGCTGTATTAGAACTTTGCATCGATTCATTGCAGGCACAAATCAACCGAAATCCAACTGCAAAATATTGGTCAGTAAGTCAGGATGATAATTTTGGTTATTGCGAATGCGCTGATTGCAAACGAACCGATAGCATTGAACAAAGCCACAGTGGCTCGATGATAAAATTTGTGAATGCAGTAGCCAAACATTTTCCTGATAAAATAATTTCAACGTTGGCGTATCAATACACACGAAAAGCACCAGCACATATCAAGCCTGAAAGCAACGTAAGCATCATGCTTTGCACAATTGAATGCGACCGCTCAAAGCCGCTTGCAGTCGATACTTCCAAAGGCAGTTTTGTGGATGATTTAAAAAGTTGGGGTGCATTAACGAACAATATTATTGTGTGGGATTATGTCATCAATTTTCATCACTACTTGATGCCGTTTCCGAATTGGCAAGTGTTGCAACCCAATTTGCAACTCTTCAAAAAATGTGGTGTGCAAATGATTTTTGAACAAGGTGCAGGCAACGATGAAAAAATTGAAATGGAAGAATTACGTTGCTACTTGCTTTCAAAATTGTTGTGGAATGTAAATGCCAATGTGGATGAATTGATGAATGACTTTTTAAAAATTTATTACGGTGAAAAAGCCGCACTATTTATCAAGCGTTACATTCAATTACAAACAAAATATTTGAATGAAGGCCATCACGAACTTTCCATCTATGAACCGCCATTTATGCATGCTTCTGGGTTTTTATCACCAAAACATTTGCAGGAATATTTTACAGAAATTGACAGTGCCATTTCAATCACAAAAGCTGATTCAGTATTTTATCCTCGATTAATTCGCATCAAAACTAATTTGCAATATGCTGATTTAGATGTGGCGAAAAGTTTAGTGTTTACCAATGATTGGTGTTTTGAAAAAAACAAAAATAACCAATGGCAAATCAAGCAAGACAAACTAAATGAGTTTAATAATTTAATTGCTTCATTGAAAAAAGTAGGACCAACTTATTTGCATGAACGTCAAGGAACAATTGATGCTTATGAAAAATTTAATCGAGATTATTTTTTCAACGGAATAAAAAACCACAAAGCTGTTGATGCAAAAATTTCTTTCGTAAAGCCTTATGCTAAGCAGTATTCAGCCAATGGTGACAACAGTTTAATCGATGGAGTAACTGGAACAATGGATTATCAAATGCTCTGGCAAGGCTGGCAAGGCGATGATGTGGAAGGTTTGATTGATTTAGGAAAAATAGATTCTGTTCAACAAATCAATTTCAGATTTTTAGATAACAACGAAGCATGGATTATGGCTCCGCAAAAAGTAGAAGTTGAATTTTCTGAAGATGGAAAAAATTATTTCGGGAAAAATGAAATGAATAATTCAAATTCATCACAAAAAATCAACCCACAAATTGTAGGGTTGAATTGCAAATCAGTTTCAAAAATTCAAGCTCGATTCATTCATTTCAAAATTAATGCACAAGGCAAAATGCCCAAATGGAGAGGTGTTTCAGGTAATTCCTGGACTTTTATCGATGAGATTGAAGTAAATTAATTCAGTTGAGTTTTGATAATTTCAGCCAAGACTTTAGCCTGATTTCTTCTTGAAAATTGCTGGTAGTTAGTAGATGTTGATTTCACTTTTCCTGTTGCTAAAAACTCAGCATACATTTCTTTTAACGCCTGATAAATCTCATCAGCGTTATTGCAATTGTAACCACCATTGGTGGTTTCCATAATCATTTTTAAATCTGAATTATCATTTACCGACACTAAAATTTTTCTTTCCAAAGGCAAATACTCATAAATTTTTGAAGGCAATAATCGTGTATCGGGGTTGGTTAAAATCAACAAACAATTACACTTACAAAATGATTGAATTAAAACAGCCTTATCCATCCGTGGTGTTGATTCAATAAAGGGTTGCAGTACCTTGTCATAGTTTTTTATTCTGTTTAATTGCAAAGGCTGCGAATCAATTCCGAGTAACCAAAGTTTAAATTTCGCATCAGGAAATTTGGTTACAAATTTTTTCATTCCTTCTAAAAAATCTTCTAATCTGTTATACGGATAAATAGTACCAGCATAACCAATTTTGAAAATATCAGATTGCTGTTCCACACCTTTTCCCAAATCAATTTCTGTCTCAACATAACCATTGAAAACAGTTTTCAAGATTACATTAGGCGAAATTGATTTTATTTTTTCTTGCTCAAATGGATTGGAGGTAACAACAAATTTTGCAGCACCCAAATATTTTTTCTCAAAATTTCTGAAATAAAAATTGTTTAAAAATTTTGCAAAACCTGTTGCTTTCAAATTATCATCTCTTGTTGTCCAACCATCTCTATAATCGAGCAT